>CAZWOV010000102.1:0-8671 GCA_964635645.1 uncultured Planctomycetaceae bacterium
GACGTTTTTACCGGCGGTATTAATCTTTCCGTTATTGGAAAAGGTCATGTTTGCAGAAGAAGACCAGTCGGCCAGGGCTTCGATTGTTCCGCCGTTTACGACGACGGCCGTGTTTGCGGTGGAGGAAACGATATTTCCATTGGGCGCGTCGTAGACGGCGATACCGTTTGCTCCGATACGCAGAGTTCCGCCCTCGACGTTGAGTTTGGCGGCAGTCCCCTGCTCGACGAGAGCGATTCCTTTGACGTTGGCGCTTCCTCCGGAGAGGATATTCAACGCGCCGCCGCCGATAACGGTCGTTTCTTCCGTTGCGGAGAGAACGCCTTTATCGGAAATGTTATAGTTTCCGGAGCCTCCTCCCCAGCCGATTCGGAGTCCGTTGGAACCGGAAATGGAATTGTCTGTTGACGCGACGTCGAACGTACCCGCGGAATGGTTGAGCGTACCGTTCAGGATTGCCAGGTTGCGGAACCAGTGCGTATTCGTACTCGCGGCGAAATTGACGGCAGCTCCATTGACGGCGAAGTCGTTGCGTTTTCCTTCCTCGCAGAAGGTTCCGGTAACGTTCATTGTTCCGCCGGTCAGATTCCAGGTAAATCGATTGGCTGAATCGTAGAGATAAACGGAACCGACGTTGAGTTCGCCGCCGGTCAACTCGATTGTACCTTTCGCGGTTCCTCCGATTCCTCCGGAGTAAAGTTTTGCGATATTTGCGGTTCCGCCGCTCTGACGATAGGTTGCGTTGCCGGCCCAGCCGACGTTGAGATACCTGGCGACGTCGAGCGTTCCGGAACGCAGCTCAAGAAGTGCCTGCGTGGTTTGAGGATAGTGCCCGAGCAGATTGTATTTGTGCGCCGGTACGTTGTCGCCCGGAAGCGGCGTCGTATTGGACAGAACGAGCGAACCGCCGTCAATAACGACGGATGGAGAAACTCCGTTTCCATTGATTCCCAAACGCAGGTCGCGCGTGACTTCAACCGTAGCGCCGGTTTTGATGGTAATGGTTTGATTGCCGGTTGTGGTCAGCTGCGTAAACGTTGAATTCGGCGTAGAAGAATCAAAAACCATGTCGGAGGTTACTTCCGTTCGGTCGTCCAGCAATTGAGCCGAAATTTTTTCACCGGAGCCGATAAAAACGCCGATAGACGAAATTAGAATCCAGACGCTTTTCCTGAAAAACGAGCGCATCGGAAATCCTTTCATTGAAATTTTATATTCTGCTGATTCCTGTAATTAATTTTGTTCAATATATATATATATATATATATATATAGTACGTAAATATTGAGAAAATGCAAGCGCTTTTACTGAAGATTAATCGGAATTTTGAAAATTTTTGGAAGAGTTTGTCGGTTGAGTGAAATTTTGCGCCGCGGTTTTATGGAATTAAAGAGGCCGTTTTTTCGTTTTGCCGCGTCCAGACATGATGAATTTTTGGATTTAGAGGGAAATTCTGTAAGACGCAATTCATTTTCTTCGCATATTATTCCAAAGGAGAATCGAAATGACGCTTGAAGAACTGGTAAAACGTTTTCATTTCCATGATTCATATGCGGAAAGTATCCGCTGGTCTGAAGCTGAAAAAAAGTTAGTGTTTGAGCTTGAGCTTTCTAACTGGTTTCAACCGGAGACGGAGAGCCGAGACGAGAATTTTTTTATCGTTCAGCTTGTTTTTCATGAGGTAGATTTTTCGGAATGCATGATTCCAGAATGCGTCGCAGATTTTGAAATCTATTCGGTCGCGTTGCTCCGTCGTGAATGTGGAAAATCAGGAATTGAGTTTTATCTTTTTAACGATTGGACGCAGGAAGACCAGACGCTGAAGATTTACGCGGCGAGCGTGGACGTCGCCGGTCTTGGGTGAGGACGGAGGCGGGGAAAGGCCGGATTTCGAGGTAAGATAGAAATCCGGTGAAATTTCAAATTTCTTTCAGGCGCGCGCCGAGCTCGGAGTAGTGAAAGAGCCTGTGGTAGTCCATCAGTCCGGAGACGGCCCAGGATTGGAAGACGGATTTACCGGCTTCGACCAGAACCGCAATGGGGTTCAGACCGCCGACCACGATGGCGCCGACGTATCCTTCGCTTACCGGAACTCCGAGAATGGACTGATTGGGGAGTCCGAATTTCAGGAAACCGCCCAGCCCGATTTTCTCCATTCGTTCGACGATACCTTCTACCCGCGGCCGGCTTTCGTCCGGCAATTCACGGAACGCGGCGCCGATCAGCCCGTTTCCGGAACGGAGGGCGTCTCGGTAGTTTGTCATACCGGCGCGAATGAAGATGGCCAGCGGGTCCACGGTCGTCGCGTTGTAATTGATGATTTCCGTGAAACGCGACGGTTTGGAATTTTCCAGTTCCAGAAGGCCGCTGAATCGCGAGAGCATGGGGATACCGTGTTTCAGAAGCACTCCGTTGAACGTGACGGAACAGACGGTGCAGAATCCGACGCAGCCGGGCGGAATGACGGAACCCTGCCAGTTTTCGCCGGGACGCAGCAGCGAAACCAGTTCGCCCATGGCGAATCCATATTGGAAAACGCGGCAGATATCGTCGAGACATTCGAGAAGATCGCGAATGGGCAGTATCGACATATTGACGACGACTTCGCCGGAACATGTCGGGAGGTCGAAAGACATCCGATAGGTCATGCGGTCAATTTTGGCGGAGAGGAACCCGGGTCCGCGGCTTCCGTCGCATTTTTGAAGCTCTCGAAGTCCGGAGGAGGTAATAATTCGTCCTTTTCTTCCCTGCGGCTGCGTCAGGCCTTCCTGGTCCATGGACTGGAGATACATTCGGACGGCGCGTTCGCTGTAGTTGACTCCGGCGGAACGCAGAATTTCCACGATCTGAGCCGAAGCGAGCATTTTTCCTTCTTCTTTGAGAACGCGCAGGATCTCGATTTTTTTTCGATCTTTTTTATCCATGGTGTTTTTCTTTCTGCGTTTTTCTCTGTTTTTTCAGGTCGGGCGCCGCGGGATAGAAGTCGGACAATTGAAAAATCGAAAGTTTTTTCCCGTAAAGAAACGTCGGCATGAAGAGAATGCCGACGTTTTTCTCATGCAGGAAAGAACTTCATAGTCTGGTTGGGATCAGACGACTCCCTGAGCCAGCATGGCTTCCGCAACCTTGAGGAAACCGGCGATATTCGCGCCGGCGGCCAGGTTGCCTTTTTCGCCGTAGGCTTCCGCCGCGCCGGTGCACTGGTCGTAAATGGAGTTCATGATACCGTGAAGTTTTGCGTCGACTTCGTCGAACGTCCAGGGCAGACGGATGCTGTTCTGGGTCATTTCAAGCGAGGAGGTAGAGACGCCGCCCGCGTTTGCCGCTTTTGCGGGGCCAAACGCTACGCCGTTGTTTTGAAGGGTTGCGATAGCATCCGGAGTGCTCGGCATGTTTGCGCCTTCGGCCAGGAATTTGCATCCGTTGCGGACCAGAATCGCGGCTTCGTCGCCGTTCAGTTCGTTCTGCGTCGCGCATGGGAGAGCCACGTCGCACGGAACGCTCCAGATACCGCGGCAACCTTCCACGTACTGGGCTCCCGGAACCATTTCGGCGTATTCTTTAATACGGGCGCGGCGCACTTCCTTGATTTCTTTAATGACGTCTAGTTTAATACCCGCTTCATCGACGACGTAACCGTTGGAGTCGGACATGGCGATGACTTTCGCGCCAAGGCTGGTCGCTTTCTGATTCGCGTAGATGGCGACGTTTCCGGAACCGGAGATAACGACTTTTTTACCGTTCCAGTCCGTACCGGCGTCCTGAAGCATACGGGTGGCGTAGTAGACGAGCCCAAAACCGGTAGCTTCCTTGCGGGCCAGCGAACCGCCCCAGGCGAGGCCTTTGCCCGTCAGCACGCCGGTGAAAGTGCTGGTCAAACGTTTGTACTGGCCGAACATGTAGCCGATTTCACGGGCGCCGGTGCCGATATCGCCGGCCGGAACGTCGGTGTCGGGGCCGACGTGACGGAACAGTTCGTTCATGAAACTCTGGCAGAAGGACATGACTTCGCGGTCGCTCTTGCCTTTCGGGTCGAAATCGGAACCGCCCTTGCCGCCGCCGATCGGCGTAGTGGTCAGAGCGTTCTTGAAGATTTGTTCAAAACCGAGGAATTTAATGATACCGAGATAAACGGACGGATGAAGACGGATACCGCCTTTGTACGGACCGATGGCGGAGTTGAACTGGACGCGGAAACCGCGGTTGACCTGAACGTCGCCGTTGTCGTCCACCCATGGGACGCGGAAAATGATCTGACGTTCCGGTTCAACGATACGATCAACGATTTTAGCTTTAATAAATTCCGGACGCTTTTCGAGTACCGGAGCGATCGTTTCCAGAACCTCTTTGACGGCCTGATGGAATTCAGGTTCGCCAGCGTTACGTTTGATGACTGTTTCCATCACGGAATCCAAATACTGAGACATCGTCGACTCCTTTGAATTGTCGGTTAAAAGGGAATAGCGCGTCCATGATACACGATCAGGCGCAGGATACGTCGGAGAAATAACTCCCAAACAATTTCTTATTTTACACGAATATCGGTAAATTTCAAGAGGCTCTTCGGCAATTTTTGCCGATAAGAAGCGCAACGTCGGCGATAGCGCCGTAAATTTTTGTCTTATTTTGGCATATTAGTGGTTTTGAAGGAATTTATTGGCAAATTTTCGGCAAAATATTTTTTGTTTTTTGCCGAAATTTTATTTCTTTTTGCTGTAATTCTGAAACGGGAACAAAAAAGGCTTAAGAAGTATTCTTAAGCCGCGGGTAATTGGTGAAATTTAAGCGAACGCCGTTCAACGATTTTTCCGGCGAATTGCGAACAGCGACCCGGCGCCGAGAAGGAGAAGCGCCCAGGCGGACGGTTCCGGAACGTATTCCGTCATGCGGATATTGTCGACCAGACCGTAAAAATCGTAGCTGTTGGCAGAGGATGAAAGGATCGTAAAGAGATCCGTCGTTTCAAACGTCAAGCCCAGAAGCGGAGAATAATCCGCGATGGATCCTTCAATTCCCACGCCGATAAGCGTTGCCGTTTCGCCGTCTTCGGAAAACGCCAGCGTCAGATTCATATTGTACCAGTCGTTTTTATCGAAATCGGAACCGTCTTCGGCCAGATACTTGATTGAATTGGAGATTGCCGCTTCTGAAACGCCTTTCCCATAGGCGTTTTCGTAGAACATCAAATCGCCGTCCGGACTCAGAACCAGACCGCTGAAACCGATACCGGCTTCCGCGTTGCGGGGGGAGTTGTCCGCGGAAAATCCAATCCCAATACCGCGGGCCCTTTCTTTTTCATTTCCCTGAAGCGTATTGATTTTCAGATCAAGGGAAAGATCAACCCACTTGCCCGCGAGCCGACTGGAATCAATTTCCATCATATTCGCATTGTTGGCTGCCGTTCGCAAGGCTCCGTTTTCGATAATAGAGTACTTGTCAATATCAGATTTATATCCCCGAACCTGCCATTTTTCGCCGCCGACGGGAGAGATGAAGTTTGCGACGTCGGCAACCGTATTGCAGACTTTCATTCCCTCGTATCCGTCGCCGTTCGGACCGCCGAAGTTTGTCGCGAACAGGAGGTTCGTCTTTACCGTGTCGGGAGTCTGGCCGGGAGTTACCGCGTTGGAAACGCCGTATACGTGCAGCGTGTCGCTATTCTGCGCGGAGAAATTGAATTTAAGGTTTCCGTCTTCGTCCGCGCAGCCGGTCCAGGATACCAGACCGCCGGCGCGTCCGTTGCTTTCGGTGCGCAGCTTATTTTCATCCAGGCCAAACATGGTTCCGTCCGGCGCGGTAATATAGCCGGTACGATTTACCGTATCCCACGAAGCGAGATAGAACGTCGTCGTGTATTGGACGCCCGGTTCCAGACCGGAAAGGGTAACTCCGCTGAGAGAGTAGAAAAAACCGTTGGCCATTTCCTTACTTCCGGCGTTTGAATCTCCAAAAATTGTTCTAAGCGCGCCGTCAGCGCCGTAAACGCCGTTAAAATTTTGCGTAACAGAATAGCGATCCGTTTTTCCTGCGGATTTTATTCCCTTGAAAGGAACGCCGTTAAGCGTGGATTGGTCGGCGACCGCGCCGCCGAAATTCAGCGTATGCGAATATGTTTTGGAAGAATCGACTCCGGACGTCGCGTCGCCTAGCCAGAGGTTGGACGTTCCGGAACAGGACCAGGGATTATCCGCGGCCGCGGCCGTCAGCCGAACGCCGTCTATCAGTAAGGTGTTATCCGGAACGGAGTTCGTCGTCATGTATGTGTTGGCGAACGAAAGGTCCATGGTTTCCTTGTCCGCCCGGAATGTTATTTCGTAGTCGTAGAAAGAATCCCGGGTTTTTGCGTTATTGTTCAGAAGGGTAAAATTCCCCGCCTTAGCCTGGATTTTTGATTGCATGACGCCGCTGCAACGCGCGTTGTATCGGAAAGAGTAAGTGTACGTTTCGCCGGGCGTAAGACCGGAGACCGTTTGTGAAACAGTTCCCGGACGCTGGATAAAGAGAGCGTACTCGCCGTCGAAATCGCCGGTATTCACGCCGAACGATTCCGTGGAGAGCGTCGTGCCGTAACCGTAATCCGTCGCGATGGAAGGAATCGCGTCGCTTACGTAATTTGTAGGAGAATAGGTCCAACCGGGTACGGAACCGTAAACCGTTGTGTTTTTGACAACGTAGCCGTATTGGGCGCGAGTTCCTGAATACAGAGTTTCTTCAAAACTGCCGTTTTGGACAAGATTTACGGCGTCTGCCGAGGCGGATGAAAAACCGAGTACTGCGGAAAGAGCGGCGATACCGATCGATTTGCGGAAGCAAGCATGTTTGCATTTCATACAATCACCATCTAAATTTAAAAAACATGTATGACTTTTACAATGCACATATTAATTCAAAAATTGGAAATGTCAATAAAAAAACGGCGCGTCTGGAAGAAATTTCTGAAAATTTATTATTATTATTATTATTATTATTATTATTATTATTATTATTATTATTGGCGCCGTTTCTCTGGTTGATATTTGTACTGGAGTCTTGCAAACGTTTTAAAACAGTACCGAACGGCGCCCGAACCGCGGCGGCGTACAAAATAAAAAATCCGGAAATAGAAATATATTTGAAAGTCTGTTTCCGGAATTGTTTTTTGCGGCAATTTTACGAATCAGATTTTTTCTGAGGCGGCCAGCGCGATAGTTCTCCCGCGGTCTCCGACGGCGCAGTAGAAGTGATAAACGACGCCGTCGTATTTGATTATCCACGGTTTGTGCGCGTAGACGGAGTCCCACGGTTCGGAAGGAGCGACGAGGTCGGGCCCCGTCCATTTTGTCCAGTGAATCAGGTCTCTTGATACGGCAAAAGTGTCGAACGCTTTTGGTTTCCAGAAGGCTCCGAAGTAGAACATGACCCACAGATTTCCAATACGGACGACCTGCGGATCGCCGCTGATACCGGTCTGATTATCGACGACGGGGTCTTTTCCGAAACGTTCCCATCGAATCATATCGTCGGAGAGGGCCATTCCAATCCGTTCGGCTCCGGCTCCCTTTCCATTGAAGAACATGACGAACTGTTTTCCCAGAGTACGTTCGCGGTCCCAGATTACGTTGCTTTTATAGAGCGTTTTTTTCTCGAACCATCGGGAATCCGGGTCGGAGGGCGCCATGATCGGATTTTGTTCGCAGCGAATGAATTCTTTTGCTTTCGTCGGGTCGTCGGTCCATGCGACTCCCATGGAAAGGGGATCGGTTTCGTATCCTTTAAGCGCGCCTCCAAGATACGTGAACCAGTATTTATTTTGGAAAGGTTCCAAAGCGCAGCTTCCTCCCCATCGCGTATCCATAAGCGCGGGATAAGCGGCGGCCTGCCAGGCGTCCCATCCTTCCCGGCGAAAAGTCATCAGAGGGCCGAGAAATTCCCATTTAATGAGATCGTTGCTTTGGGCGAGAAAGGTTTCGTAGCCAAGATTTTCGGTTTGCGAAATAAACGACATGAACCATTTGCCGTCTTTACGGAAGACGCCGGGCGAATCGACGAGGTATCCGCCGAGTTTATCGACGATGACGCCGTATTTGAAAGGGGTTTTGACTTCTTCGTATACGGCGTTCATTTCATCGGATGAAATAACGGCGGAATCGGAGGCCGACTCCTGATTTTGAGCGGAAACGCTGGAGTTTTGAAAAAAGATCGATGCGGTCGCGGCGCCGAGAGAGAGATTGAAATGGCGTCGATTCATCATTTTTCTTTTCCTTTCCTGATGGAGACGGAAAAACTTCCGTCTCCTGCTGAACGTTGTTGAAGGAGGCGTTTCTATTTGGAATCCCGGCGTTTTTTTACGTCGTCGGCAAATGGAACGAGCAGTTCAAATTTTTTCCGCCAGGTCGTGTACATGATACCGGTGCAGCCGGGCGTTTTTGCGCAAGTTTCGAGCCATGCGCTCCAGTTCGGGTCGTCGTCCTTGTCGTAATATGCGGCGGCATGAGTTCGAAATCCTTTTTCAGAGAAGAATTTCATGCTGTCCTCGCGAATTTTGAAGTACCAGCATGAAATAATGAGTTCTTTGGGAACATGGTCCCAGACTCCTGAAAAATCCCCGCGGCACTGCATGTAGTCCGCATGGCAGTTATGTTTCGGGTCGAGCATGTCGGACCATACGTAAACTTCCGCTCCGGGCTGGTAT
>CAZWOV010000103.1:0-8653 GCA_964635645.1 uncultured Planctomycetaceae bacterium
AATGGGAGTTTGCGTACACAAAATGTGCCGCCCCCATTTGCCGTTTGCAATATTGGAACAGGTGTAGACGTTCGGCGTATTTTTGCCTTCGTAGCCGATCAGAACGTCGCGAATACCGGGCGTTCCCCAGTCGCGGCCCGCTTTAGAGCAGAACCAGTAACCTTCCGTCAGAAGTCCCGTCGGACCGTCCTGCTGAATCGCTATTTTTCTCTCTCGCGTACCCGTATTTTTGACTGAAACGTTTAAGGTCAAATGATAGTTCGGAGACGCTTCGTCTTTTTTCTGACTTTCTTCTACGCGCGCAAGCGTGAACGTTTTGCGTATCTCCATCCCGTAAACAGGCGTTGAATAAAGGAACGTTACGGAATCACGGTCGGCGCGTTCGACTTTCCATGTCGCCGAGCGCATGTCAAAACCGGGTATTTCCTGATTCAGGAATGAATTCAGGAGTTGGAAATCGTCTTTTTTAATCTGATTTTTAACTTCTATATCCAGTTTAGCCAACGATTGCTCGCCGAATGCGTAGAATGCCGTAAGGAATGAGAGATTATTTACGCGGTTTGCCTGCGGGTTGTTCATCGTTTCCTCAAGACTGCGCGTTTCGTCCGATTCGCGCTCGGGCGCGATAACGCTTACCGGCTCGCGGGAAAGCTTCGCCTCCAAAACGATTTCCGCTTGCGCGTCGCCGCGTTTAACCGTAAGGTTGACTTTGGTTCCTGGATGCATATCCTGAATTTTTTCCGTAAGATCCTGCGCGTTGCGGATTTCCGCGTCGTTCAGTTTCACAATTCGGTCTCCGACCAGAACGCCTGCTTTTTGGGCCGGAGTTCCCTCGCCAACGACGTCTACCAGGCAACCGCCGCCGACATTCGGATCCGTCTCAAGGCTTAGCGAACCCAGATATCCGCCTTTGAAATTCGGGCGATCGCTCATACTTCCAAGACGCGCTTCGTTCATCTCGACTCGGGCTACCGCCGCGCCTCGGGTTGAAAGCGTTACGAGCATTCGATAGGGGCTTGCCGGATCCGCAGAACCAAGCGTTAAACAGGAAACCTGACCGCGATTGGGATTTTCAAAAGTCGAAACGGCCTTTTGATTTGCGCTCGTATTCGGGGTTTCGAGTTGGAAAGGAATGGATTCAATCTTGGATTCCCCTGTTTCCGGAGTTGAAACGTCGGTAGACGTTGGCGGTTCAGCCGACGGCGCGTCCGACGTCGGCAAAGCGTTTTCGGAAGGATTGATTTTTTCCGCCGGCTCCATTTTGTCTGGTTCCGCAATATCCAGCATCGCCCGGGTCAGATTCGTATTTCCGGATTCTGCTTCATTTTCCGGCGCGCAGGCTTTGAGGAAGAGAAGGTTGAAAAGCATCAGTAACGCCAGAAGAAAAAGAAACTGGGAACATCCGCCTTGTTGAGGATTTCCGGTTTGCGTTGTCTTTGGTTTCTGGTACCTTTGCTGAGGAGGTTGAATAAATCGTGACATGAGTCTTAATTTTTGTATTGAAAAAGTGAAAAACTAACCCGGAACGGGCAATCAAAATAAATATTTTTTCCAAAACCTTCCAGCTTCCCTGGACCGGTTGAATCTGCTGAACCTGTCAATTGAACGAAGATTGTGCGGATTTTCTGGAAAAAGCGAGTATTACGAAAAAATAAAGCGGCGGCTGAAAACGAATCAGCGTCCGATCAAAAGCCGTTCCCCCTGGAAATTATCAATTTCCTGGATCTGATAAATTTTTTCGGCGGCTGCCTGATTGGAGTAATCGACTCGATGATAGACGAGGTGAAGAATCCCGTCGTTTTTTTCTTCAACGGTCGCATAGCAGGCTTTGGGAATACCGTCGCGGGATTGACCGACCGAGCCGACGTTAATCATGTATTTGCAATCCGGCAGGATATCGTATTCGTAATTGATTTCCTGCGGCGAAAGAAAATGAAGATCCTGAGTAAAAATGCCTGGAATATGAGTATGTCCCTGAAAGCAAACATGATTAATGATATCAAACCATACGTCGAATTTTTGAGGACATCCGTCTATGTCGTCGCGAAAAACGTATTCGTTCAGCGGATTTTTGGGGGAACCGTGGACAAAAAGAGCGTTCCAGTCCTCCGAATAGTACTTTCGCGGATTCATATTAATAAATTCCAGACGTTCGTCGCGCCTTTCCGATGGTTTTTGAAGTTGTTCCCTTGTCCAGAAAATAGCGCGTCCCGCGCTGCTGTTAAATCCTTCCGGATCAAAAAGAGCCCCGGATTCGTGGTTGCCAAAAAGACATACTTTGCATTTATTAATCACAATATCGAGACACTCGAGCGGATTGGCTCCGTACCCGATGACGTCTCCAAGGCAGAATATCTCGTCGGCCTCTTGTTTTTCAATATCTTCCATAACGGCCTGAAGCGCTTCAAGGTTGGCGTGAATATCGCTGATTATTGCTCGTTTCACTTTCAATTCCTTATTGGATGATTTTCTAAATTTTTACGGAAATATTTTGACAGATATCTGATTTTGCATGGCGCCCGTTACCGAACAGACGTTTTTTCCCCGTCCGTTCGAGGAAAGTTGTGCAAAGGGAAAGGAAGATGACTGTCGGTAATTTTGAAACGGAAAAGTCAAACTATCCCTTAAAAACACAAATCTATCCTCCTCTATTATCCTCAAATTTTTATTTTCGTCGAGGCCCCCCTTGAAAATTTTTTAAAAATTGTCAATATTATTAAGAAATAAAAACCGACAGAACGGTAAAATGCGTAGAGTTTGTCCTCTTTTTCAGGCGTTTTGTTTTTATCGGAGTTTTTTCCATTCACCTTCTTTGGCGAAATTTCGCCTACAGGATTTTGGTTATTATGAAAATTCTGGCAATTGAAACCATCGACGTTTCCGCTGGCGCGGCTCTTTTGGAAGATGAAACGGTCGCGGCGTATCAGGCTCTTCCGCCGGGGCGGCGAAGTGCGCAGTATCTTGCTCCCATGGTCGGAGATATGCTTGTTTCTCAGGGGTGGAAAGCGTCGGACATTCAACTTGTCGGCGTGGTTCAGGGGCCGGGGTCTTTTACCGGGTTAAGGGTGGGAATTGCTTTCGCGAAGGTTTTTGCGTATGCGGTGAACGCGGATGCGATTGCCGTCAATACGTTGGATTTGCTTACGGAAAATCTTCCCGAGGAGGTGAAAGACGTTTCCATCGCGCTCGACGCGCAGAGAGGTCAGGTCGTCGCCAGAAATTTCAGGAAGAATGAAAACGGCGTCTTTATGCCTGTGGGAGAGATGGAAATGCTGGATTTTGAAAAATGGGCGGATTCTCAATCTGAAGAAACCTGGCTTTCGGGACCTGTTCTCGTGCAGAAAAGAAAATATCTTCCGGATTCTATTCGCGCGGTTCCTGAAGAATACTGGCTTCCATCCGCCGAAACGTTGGGAAAAGTCGTTTTCAGAAAATACCAGGCGGGCGAACGAACGGATCTTTGGGACCTCCTCCCGATTTATTCGCGTCCGGCGGCCGCGGAAGAAAGGCGATTGGAGGCGCGGAAGAAGGGAAAGTAGGATTTTCTGAAAGCTTTCTTCGGCTTTGTCTTAACGGCGGTCGGCAATTAGACCGCCGACGTTCTCGTGAAACGGATTTTCGTCTTACGGGCAAAGGTTTTCGAGGCGTTCGCAAGTTTCGACTGATTTTTTGAGAAACGTTTTTTGATCCTGATCAAATTCTTAGTTGGAAATCTGGAAATTTTTCCTGACGATAGATTTTTTGCCGCTATTTCCGTCGCTCCCCCTTGAAATTAAGAAAAAAAAAGCTATAATTCAAATTCCTGATATTTTAGATTGTCCACGGTTTAGTAGAAGGTCGAATTATGTTTGAATCCCTGCGAGAAGGTTTGAGTTCCGCATTGCGTTCCCTGAGCGGTCGCGGTAAACTTACGGAAGCGAATATGCGCGAGGGACTCGGCATGGTTGAAAGCGCTCTGCTCGAGGCGGACGTCAGCTATGAAGCGGTTAAGGCTTTCATGAAGCGCGTCAGCGAAAAGGCCTGCGGTGAAGACGTTCTCAAACAAATCGATCCGACTCAGCAGGTCGTGAAGATTGTCTACGACGAGCTTGTTGAACTGATGGGGCCGGTAGATAACGATCTGCATTTGAAGGGGGCCGGCGTCACGACGATTATGATGTGCGGCCTTCAGGGGTCTGGAAAAACGACGACGACCGGTAAACTCGGCAAGCGGATTCAGGTGCGCGGTCGCCGTCCCATGTTTGTTGCGGCCGACCTTCAGCGACCGGCGGCAATTAAACAGTTGGAAACTCTTGGGGAGCAATTAAATATCCCGGTTTTTGCCGACTATAACGAAAAGGATCCCGTTAAAGTCTGCACTCGCGCCTTGGAAGCCGCGAAAACTCAAAACTGCGACGTCGTTATTTTCGATACGGCCGGTCGTCTTCATGTTGACGAAGAGTTGATGGACCAGTTGAAGCGTATCGATCGGCAATGCTCTCCGGATCAGGTTTATCTCGTTGTGGATGGAATGACTGGGCAGGACGCTGTGAACAGCGCGAAAGCGTTTAACGAGGCGCTTGAGCTTGACGGCGTCATTATGACGAAGCTTGACGGCGATTCCCGCGCCGGAGCCGCGATTTCCCTTAAACATGTGACCGGCGTGCCAATCAAGTTTATCGGTACGGGCGAACAGGTCGTATCCTCTACTTCGTTGGAAGATTTTACTCCGGAAGGTATGGCAAGCCGTATTCTTGGCGGCGGCGACCTTCAGGAACTGTTGCGTCAGGCGCAGACTGCCTTTGATCAGAATGTGATGGAGGAGCAGGAAGCGCGTCTGAAAAAAGGTATTTTTACTTTTAACGACTTCCAGACGATGATGGCGCAAACGCGCCGGTTGGGTTCGTTCGGTAAGATTCTCAGTTTCCTTCCCGGTATGGGGAATTTGAAACAGCTTCTTGGCAATACAGACGCCGACGCCGAAATGAATAAAATTAATGGGATCATCAACTCCATGACGAAGGAGGAACGGGAAAATCCGAAAAGTATTAACCCGTCCCGCGCCCGTCGAATTGCCGGCGGTTCGGGCGTTCATCCTCAGCAGGTATTGGATCTGATTAAGCAGTTCAACGGCATGGCTGAAATGATGAAAATGATGTCCGGTATGGGCGCCGGCGGTCGAATCGGCGCAATGCAGGAATTAATGCGCCGAATGCAGCAGGGACCGGCGGCAATGGCGAACGGCGTCGGCGCGGCGGTTAAGGGAAATACCGGTAAGCGTCTCACTCCGGCCGAAAAAGCAAAAATGAGAAAATTGCGTGAAAAAGAAATGAAAAAACGCAAAAAAGGATAAGCGGACGTTTCGAATTTGTTGTTTGCGACGCCTTGTAATCGTACATTATCCGCGGCCCATGACGTTTGGGTCGGTAATGGTCGCTGGCGCGTTGTTCGTCGCGCCAGATTGTTCAATGTTTTGAAAAAAGGAGTAAATTCCTATGGCAGTTAGAATTCGTATGAAAAAACTGGGCCGTCTTCATCGCCCGTTCTATCGTATTTGCGCGATGGATTCCCGTGCGCCGCGTTGCGGCCGCGTTCTTCAGGAGCTTGGCACTTACGATCCGATGATTCCTGAAACGGACGCTCGCGTTGTTCTGGACGTTGAGAGCGTTGAGAGCTGGTTGGCCAAAGGCGCCCAGCCCACTCCGAAAGTTGCGGTTCTGATTAAGAAGTACGGTAAAAATGGAACTCATCTTGAAGCTCAAAAAGTAGCGATGGCCAAATTGGCTGAAGCTCGCCGTCCGCGTCCGACTTCGACTCGAATGGTGAAGGCTGTTGCGAAAGTAGAAGAAGCCGCTGAGTGAAATTTAGTGGAAAGGTCCCATGCGCTTTGATGTTTTGACCCTTTTTCCCGAAATGTTTACGAACTATCTTGGGGAAAGTCTTTTTCATCAGTCCATCAAGAATGGTCTTGTTAGCGTTGGGCTTCACAATATGCGCGATTGGACGCATGATAAACATAAGACCGTTGATGATCGTCCTTTTGGCGGCGGTCCAGGAATGGTTCTGAAAGTCGAGCCTGTCGTGGACTGCGTAGAATCTGTTCAGCGGGGAATAATGGGTGAAAGTTCGCTTGAATTTTCCTGCCGGACGGAGAATAGCGCTCAGGAAATAATTTCCTTCGACGATACGGTCCGGTCCATGCTCGGGCGTTTGGTTATGCTTACGCCTGCCGGTAGGGTTTTCCGACAGACTGTCGCAGAGGAACTGGTTCAGCAGGAACGAATCATTTTTCTTTGCGGGAGATACGAGGGATTCGACGATCGAGTGCGTCAGATTCTCCAACCGGATGAAATTTCTATCGGCGACTATGTTTTGAACGGCGGCGAAGTTGCCAGTATGGTTATGATGGAGGCGATTATTCGTCTGATTCCAGGGGTTCTGGGAGACGAATTAAGTTCCGTGACGGATTCCTTTTCCAGCGGTAATCGTCTGCTTGAGTCCGCTCAGTTTACCAGACCGCGCGTTTTCCGCGGATTGGAAGTTCCGGAGATACTTTTTACCGGTCATCATGCGAACATTGAAAAATGGCGGCGCGAGGAAAATCTTCGTCTGACGAAAGAACGACGTCCGGAGTTGGTTCCTCCGGGATATGAAGAATCGCTTAAACCCAAAAAGAAACGCCGCGGCCATAAAGTGAAGGAAGAAACCGAAACCAAAACCGAATAAGAAATCAAGATATTTGAAAGGATTTACTCATGAGTCAGAAGATTATGGAGCTGGTCGAAAAATCCAGCATGAAAGCGTCGGTTCCGCATTTTGAAATTGGCGATACCGTTAACGTTCATTGCCGTATTGCCGAAGGCGATAAAGAACGAATCCAGCTTTTCACCGGCGTCGTGATTGCCCGCAGCGGTTCCGGCACGCGCGAAATGTTTACCGTTCGTCGTATTGTTCAGGGCGAAGGCGTTGAACGTAAGTTTCCGGTTCACAGCCCGCGTATTGCAGATATTGAAGTGGTTCGTTCTGCGGAAGTCCGTCGCGCGAAACTTTACTTCCTCCGCGATCGCGTTGGTAAAGCGACTCGTCTTGTTGAACGCCGCGTTGATAATCGCAAAGTTGAAGTTGCGGAAAAGGCTCCGAAAAAACTTCGCGGTCGCGCCAAAGCAAAGGCTCGAAAAGCTACCGAGGCCGCAAAATAAGTCGATATGCGAATACTATTCAGCGTTTCTGCTTTTCTGAAGAGATGCGTTGATAAATAAGTTGAACAGGAGGGGACAATAAAATCCTTTCCTGTTTTTTTCTATCTTTTATCGGGGTAGCGCCGACGCAATTTTTGTTTTCCAGAAATTTTGATTGCAGTTTTCAGAAACGAGTTATTAAATGAGTAAAATGAAGATTTTGTTTTACGGAGGAGTTTTGAGTCTTTTATTTTGCGGCGTTTTTCAGACGCGTCTTCTCGCGGCTTGCGAACTATCGCAAGAAGAGATTCGCGAGTATTGGCTGGAAGCAATGGGGAGACCGAAGAATTACGTTTTTGAAGCCAAAACGGAGAGAGTGGAAACGTTCGTAAACGAAGAATTTCAAGGCGAAATTCTTTTTCAGCAAAACGGTCCGGATACCCGACAGAAAATGCTTTTGCTCAAACCGCTTGACTTGAAGGACGGAGAAAAACGCGCGGGATTCGTCGTGCCGTATTACGAACCGGATAGAATGTGCGGATACGATCTTGAAACCAGGAAGCGGCAGAAACCGGGGCGCGAGTATGCCGAATTTGGTCGTTTGCTTGTTCGCGAAGGATACGTCGTTCTCTGCGTCGAGTCGTATCCGTTTAATTTGCTTGCCGACGAAGCCGACGCCGGGCGGAGCCAGGGATTGAAATTTTGGCGGAAGGCGGCGGATGAATTGAAGCGCAGACAGCCGGAATGGACGGGGATGGGAAAGCTAACGGCGGACGTATGTCTTGCGGTTGATTATCTTGCGGCACAGGATTGCGTCGACCGTAGTCGGTTGGGAATAGCCGGGCATTCTCTTGGCGGAAAGACGGCTTTTTACGGCGGAACGCTTGACGAAAGAATATCGATTATTTTGTCGAGTGATTTTGGAATGCGGTGGGAGGATTCAAATTGGGACGATCCCTGGTACTGGGGAAAGGAAAAGGTAGAACTTTTTCAAAAAAAAGGCCTGGACCATAGTTCTCTGTTGGAACTTCATGCTCCAGGAACGTTTATTTTGATTGCGGGCGAGGCGGACGGAGAACAAACCAGGCCGCTTCTGGAACAAACTCGGGAGAGAGTTCGAAAAGCGGGTAAAGAACTTGATGTTTTCTTCCTTAATCACGCTTCCGGTCATCAGCCAACGCGTGAAACCGTTGAAGAAGCCTTGAAACTGATTCGGGATCGATTTTCGAAATGAAAACGTTCCGTTTTGAGGATTGCCGATTCAGTTTCAAACGCATCTTCGTATTAAATTAACCGAATGCAATACGGTCTATGAAAGATTTTGGTATTTACGGTCTCGCGACGTATCTGCAAGATACGCAAATACTCGATTTTTCAGTGAAAACGAAAAATCTGGTTTTTATTGGACCAATTAATTTCGAATGATTATTAAAAACGCGGTTTTTTTAATAGTGCGGCGGTTTTTCCAGTTGCGGATTAAACGGATCGCGCAAACA
>CAZWOV010000104.1:0-8639 GCA_964635645.1 uncultured Planctomycetaceae bacterium
TTCTTCTTTGAGGCGCGCGGTTATCCCAATTCCTTAACCAGCAAGGCAAGCAGGGCTGGATCTTTTGATTCCATAATGAATTTGATTCTGGTTTCAGGTATCTTCATTTTTCTCATGGTATCTTCCGCGCGTTTCCAGGCGGCGGCGAGTTTTTTTCCTTCTGCCAGATAAAGTTCCGTAGCGAGTTCCGCCAGCCGCTGGGCGCCGAGATTTTCATAGTTTTCGTAATATCGTTTAATGATCTTTTGCTGGTAAGGCGAATAATCGGGCATTGATATCTCCCCTGAAAGTACTAATGGAAACAAGTAAATCGTGGGAATTATCGTCAAAAAGTACCGTCGATCATTATTTCGTTGGAATTAAATTTCATAGTATCCAGGTTGAGCTCAATATTTCTTGCCTGCATTTCGTTTCGCGGTCCTCCGACGAACTCCTGCTGAGTGATCCGGACGGGCATTTGCGGCGTTCCAATGACGGAGCAGGTATTTTTTTCCTGCGAGTATTTTAGGATATGGCCGTCGATGGAATACGTAGAATCTTCAATATGCAGATTTCCTTCAGCCTGAAACTCCAGTTTCATTTCGTCTTTTTCTTTTGTTTTTTCATTTTCAGAAAGTAGCGAAGGGATTACGGAGGTTGATGGAATCTGGTTAATGAAGATTTTTGAGCATGTGAAAGCAAAACCTTGGGGCGGAATATCCTGGGAATCTATTCGGACTTTGGGGATCAGGTATTTTTCATTGGGAATAGGGTATGTGATTCCAACAATATTCCTGTTAATGGAAAACTCGCCGTTCATAAGGTTGGCGTGAATTCCTCCGGAGTACTCCAGAAGGAGCTGTCTCCATTCCGCTTTCGATTGGAAGGCGGACGGCGTTGCCGCGCGGTTGGATTCTTTTTTCCCCGACGAACCAAAGTGAGAGAGTCTTAAGATTCCTTTTCCGTCTGCCGCAACGATTTTGGAAGTAGGGTCAAAATTGAGGTAATTGCTTCGAATCGAGAAAATATCGGTCGGAACGTTGTTGCTGTCAAAAAGTTTATGTTGAATAACGATATTTTTTTCAGCGGATAAATTTGAAAAAAAACCGGGGAGCCGTGAAGATTTGGGCATTTGCGGAGGTTTATTAAGCTGTATCGGGTCGCAGAGCAAAGCCTGAACTTTTTCGGCAAAGATACTGGTCGCGTTTTCATTGATTTGAACATTTCCGTTGGCCTGAATTTTTTTCCCATCGAAAAACAGATTTTTCTGCCAGGAAATCGTGGTGTCGGACAAGGTATTTTTTTTCCGAAAATAAACGTTCATCTTTCCGGGGCGGTTAACGTCGATTCTGTTTGCGGCGCAGTTCAGGGATAGCTCGGAGGTTTCCAGATGAATCCCCTTTCCGAAAAGTGAAACGGGATTTCCGTGAACGACCCCCTGAAGCGAGTTGGGGTGAATATCGTGCAACTCGACTCTTTGGGCTTCAACTTTAATCGCCTGCTCGCTGGTCAGAAAAGGTGAATTTTCATAGAGGATGAGGTTTTGTCCAAATTTTCCCAAAAGAACCGATTGAGAAATAAAAATCGGTTTTTGACCAAAGAGGAGGATTTCTCCAGTGAGCGACTCCGCGTCCAGATTGAAATTTCTGGGCGCGGTTTCAGCCGATACAGAATTGACCGGGGTTGGAGAAAGGAGGCCGGGAGTCGGTTTGGACTCTTTCGCGTTCTGTTTATCCAGTATCTCCTGAAGTAAAACGTCGGGATATTTTTCCGCGGTTTGAAAGTTGAAATGTATTTGTTGCAGTTTAGCGTTAAGTTGGATGGATTCCTTCCGAAAATTCAGGCTGATGTTTCCTGAAGCCAATAGCGTTTCAGGTAAATACTCGTCCTTCTTTTTTTTCTGGGAGTCTTGGGATTTTGGGGAAACATTGGTTTCGGGATTGATTTTTAAGAGTTCCGCACCGATTATTTGTTTCAACGCAAGATCCTTTTTGGTTGGGGGACGCAATGAAAGCTGGAATAAATCTGCAGTCAAATCCCCAAATTGGGGCGACTCGATTTTGACTTTTCCCGCGACCTGAATCAAATAGCGATTTCCCGGCTGATTTTCCGTCGTCATGCGTTCTCGCCAGTCCATTCGCAACGGAACGAGCTGATAGGATTCCTGTTTTTTTTCACTGGCTGTTCCAGATTGCGGCGGAACGTCCCGCTCCGATTTTTGGGGAATTTTAAAGTATGTTTTAAACCATCCGCTTCCAATGATTTTAATGGTTCCCAATTTATTGTCTTTTTCCTTGTCTTTTTTTGGCGGGAAAGCGTAGGCGATATTATGCGCATGGAATTCATGTTGCGCGAAACGAATCTCTGCCTGCTGATTACTTTCAAGCTGAAGCGTTCGGTCGGAAAAATGATATTCCAGAAAATCAGCTTTGGCGGAGCAGTTTAACGTTGGAGCATTCAGGCGAACATTACCTTTGGCGGAAATACTTGCCAGGGGGATTTCCGCCTGTTTGTTTTCGTCCAAAGGCTTTGAAGGAGTTGCGGTTTGCGGGTTCGAAAGCGTTTCAGACGATGCGGAATGTTGCGGCTCTGAATGCGAAGCGATCTCCGTTTGTTGATTTTCGCGAAAACGGTCTCTGATCTCAGGAGAAAGCTGAAGAACAAGGTCTTTGCAGGAGAAAGTATCGTTCGGCATATTTTTATATTGGCATTTGATCGTCACGTTTTCGCTGAACGAAATGGAACCGCTTGAAATGTCGTAGACCACGGGCCCGTCGCAGGTAAGCGTTACCGGAAGAAGCATGTTCGGTCCAAACATTTTGTCGTGCAGTTCGCGAGAAGACTTGGACATTTGGGAAACTCGGGGATAGAGCTGCTGCAGTATGATTGGGGTCAGATTAAGAGAGATTTGCTCCAGGTGATTGAGACGGATAGTCTGGATTCCAGAGAATGGATATTTTTTTTCATCGCCGACTTCAAAAATAACGTTCAGGCCGCTTCCTTTTCCGACGAGCGGTCCGAATGAAAATTCGACCGGTTGCTGAGTCTGAAGCGTATTCATATCGTAGATTAAGTCGCTTGTTGAGAGAGAACCGTCAAGAATCTGCTCGTTGAATTTTGTTTTGTATTTGATTGTTACCGGCCCATGAAGCCGACCTTCCACCGGGTGCGGATTGAAACTTTCCCCTTCCCTGGGAGAAAGTTGAATTTCTGCTCCCTCAATAATAGAAATGACGACGGGATAAAAAGGTTTTTGGGGATTTTCTTCCGTAGGAAAGGTTTTTTCGCCCGGGGCGATGAGAATCGTGCATTTATCGCTTGAAATTTTACTTTCTTCGTTAATGCGGAAATTTTGAAAAAGCATTACGATATTATCGGATTTCAGGAGGTTTTCCGAATCCATCGTTCGTTCCCACGAATCTTCGCTGAAAAAACGCGCGTAGGGAGAACGAGTTTTTAGCGTGGTTTCATTGGTTGAATGCGATTGCGGTTTGGGAATAGGCGCTTCAAGATGAGGAACAAGTAGAAAATAGTAAGTGCAAAACAGGATTCCTGTTACGGCAAGGACGGAAGAAAAACGGGTTGCGGTTGGATTTGCCTGCATTGAAAAACCTGGTTGCGAAAGTCGTGGGACAAACGATGAATTGTTTATGCAAAATGAGGTTGAACGAGGAAGTAAAAACGGAAAACTCTTTGACGGCGCGGCTTGGAGAATTGCCCCTGGGACTCAAAAACCGAAATTGTTCCATTCGCCGCGGGATTTAAGAATCTGTTCAATGAGTTCTCGAACGACTCCCTTTCCTCCGTTTGTACGGCAAACATAATCTGCAATTTCAAGAATTTCCGGAACAGAATCGGCGGGACAAGCGGAGACTCCGACTGCTTTCATTATGTCAAAATCGACCAGGTCGTCTCCAACGTATGCGACTTCATCCGCAGAAAGTCCGTATTTGGCGCAAATTTCCGCCAAAAGAGCGACTTTATTTTCAACTCCTTGACAGAGTTCCTGAATTTTTAATTCTTCCGCTCTTTTTTTAACGACTGAAGTGCAGCGCCGGGTTACGAAGCCGATTAAACCGCCTTTTCGTTTCCAAATCGTGATTCCTAAACCATCGCGGGCGTGAAACGCTTTGATTTCATTTCCCTGTTCGTCGAAAATAAGAGATCCGTTTGTCAGACAACCGTCGACGTCGGAAAGAATCATACGAATTTTTTGAAGTTTTGAAGTCAGATCCATTTTAGGGAATCTCCTGAAAAAAGAGTTTTTAAATTCAATAAATCAATCTGCTTCAAGTATACCATTAATTAAAAAAGAAAAAAACGTCAATTTGGAATTTTGAGGAAAAATTTTTTTCAGAAAGATAGTTTACTCCCCCTGTTGAAAGCGGTAAAAAGTATTAAAATAAACAAGATTTTTGCCGTGCGCCGCGTAAAATTTTTTATTATTAGAATATCGGAAAGAAAGCAGAGGATGAATCGTTCAGTTTTAATTCCAGACCTTATTGGTTGTTTTGTTTTGAAGATGAAGTCGATATCGCCGTTTGTCATGCAGAAACGCGAAGGGCGGATTATTTTAAACATATTGTGTTTCGGGGCGGTTTTCATGTTGTTCTCGCTGGAAATAAAGGATATTTCGGCGCAGGAAAACGGAACTGTGAATACCGCTGTTTCTCCATTGAAGGCGGAAACTTTTTCAGAAGAAAAAACGGAAGTTGTTTCGGAATCGGCGGTTCCAGAGGAATTTGAAGGGAGAGACGTACTTTTTTTGGAAATTATCTGGTTGAGAAAATCGCTTCCCCGCGAAGCTCTTCTGGCGGTTTCGGAAAACAAGGCGCCGATACTCCTGACGAGGATTTTGGATACGAAAGATCGGTTGACGCGACTCTGGGCGGCTCGCGTAGCTCTTTCTTTCGGAGAAGACGATTCTCCCGGGATTCAGGCGGAATGTTTTGAACCCAAAATACTTTGGGGAGAAAACGAGGGAGAGCCGAAAGAAATTCCGGACTTAATAGTTATTCAGGGAACCCGCGGAGCGATAGATCTCGGCGGCGATTTGGCTCCGTGTCTTGTTTTGCCTGTGACGAAAGCCAATGAAGCGATCGTTCTGGAAAAATATCTTGGATGTTTGAAAGATGAAGGGAGAGAGACAAAGTGAAGAGTATCGGAAAAATTTTTCCTGCGTTTATGCTTTGGTTTCTTGGGGGAGTATTTACGCCGATAGAGGCGCAGATTTTCCTTGAATTTTCCTGGACGTTGGAAAATACGGTTTACGAAGGACTTCTTTATGTGCCGCAGACGCAGACTCCGACGATGACCGTGAGGGTCCTCGGAATGGATAACGCGTTGGAAACGCTGGTCCTTGAGAAAGTGGATCTGTTGCAGGAGGAAAACGGGATGATTCGACTTCAGTGCAGAGAACCGGAAACGTTATGGGGAGATACTGCGCGAAAACATTTGCCTGAAACGTTTACGGCTCATGATAAAGTCAGAGGAAAGGTTTCGAACGGAAAGGACGAGGCGTTTTATGAAATTGATACGGTTGGTCCGACCAATATTGAATCGGTTATGAAAAAATACCTTTTGGACGAGATATCTCGAATGAATAATTCTGAGAAATCCAGGGAAAACAGATAAGTTTTGGAAAGAACCGGATAGAGAAACGGTAAAATTTCAAAACCCGTAGAATTGAAAGGAGCGTAAAATGTTGACGCATAAAGTGCAATTAAGAATTTTTGACACGGACATGTTGGGACATTGTCATCATTTGGGACCGGCAATGTGGTTTGAGGAAGCAAGAAATGAAATCTTCGAAATTTTCAACCCGGAAATGAGTCGAGACGGTTGGAATTTGATTCTGGTGCGAATGGAGCTTGATTTGAAAGCGCAAATACAGTTTACTCAGCGAGAAATTGAAATTCGGACCTGGATTTCTCATCTTGGCCGATCGTCGCTTCACGTTTCTCATGGAGCGTATTTGAAAGACGGCGCGTGCGCGGCTCTGGGCGGAGTGGCAATGGTATATTTTGATTTCAAAGCGCAAAAACCAACGCCGATTCCAGAAGATATTCGCGAGAAACTTCTTCCGCATCTGGATGAAAATTGTCCATATCGTTTAAGAACGGAAAAGTAAAAATAATCGGGAAGTTTTTTCCTTCCCGATTTTGTTTTTGTTTAAAGGATGAATTTTGAAAGATCTTCATCCTGCGCGATATCTTCAAGGCGTTTGCGAACGTAATCCGCGTCGATCCGGAACGTTTCGCCGGTATGTTCCGGAGCGTTGAAACTGATTTCTTCGAGAAGACGTTCCAGAATTGTGCAGAGACGTCTGGCTCCGATATTCTGCGTTTTCTGATTTACCTGCCAGGCGTAATCCGCCATAACGTCGATCGCTTCGGGCAAGAAAGAAATTCGGATTCCTTCCGTTTCCAAAAGCGCCTGGTACTGATGAAGAAGCGCGTTCTGCGGTTCTTTTAGTATTCGTGAGAAATCTTCTTTCGTCAGATCATGAAGTTCCACGCGGATAGGGAAACGTCCCTGAAGTTCCGGCATCAGATCTCCCGGTTTATTTTGATGGAAAGCGCCTGCCGCAATAAAAAGAATGCGATCCGTTTTGACATAGCCGTAGCGCGTCTGAACGACGGTTCCTTCGACGATGGGCAAAAGGTCGCGTTGGACTCCCTGACGTGAAACGTCCGCTCCATGTTTTGAATTGGACGCCACAATTTTGTCGATTTCATCCAAAAAGACGATACCGGTATTTTCGGCCAGTTCAATGGCGGTCGTCTGGATTTTTTCTTCATCCAGAAGTTGATCGCATTCCGTTTCCAGCATGATTTTTCGCGCTTCCCGGATAGGAAGCGTTCGTCGGATGGTCTTTTTAGGCAACATCTTTCCAAGTAAATCGGAAAGACCGTTTTCCATATCGGAACCGGAGATATTCATCATCATTACCGGCGGCGAGTTTTTTTGGCGGGTTGGGATTTTTATTTCCCGATTTTCCAGCTCTCCGGCGCGTAATTGTTTACGCAGCGTTTCTCGAAGAACTTCGGAATCTTTTTGCGGTTCCGGTTCAGTCCGTATTGGGGTTTCGCCGGACAGTTTCTCCGACTCGGCCGTTTGGGGGCCGTTTTCCGGAGGTTGAGTATTTTCTTTTGGCTCCGCGCGTTCTGAAAACTGTTTTTTTTCAGACTCATGATTGATTTCAAACGTTTTTTCTTTGAAATCCTGCGTCAAATTTTGGGCCGTTGGTTCCTTGAAATTTAAAGTTTCTTTGTCGGAATCGTCGGTTTCGACAGTTTCAGCGCGTTCCTTTTCCGGTTCGTCGGAATTTTCTTTTTTCTCGATTTTCAGAGAATCCATACTTTCGACCGTAGGCGTGTCTTCCTCTTTGGTCGACGGCGTCGTTGGTATGGGAAGTATTTCCAAAAGTGAATTTCGAAGTTCTTCGGGAAAATCTTTTGGAAAACTTACGTGGAAATTAGAGAAACCGGAAGAAGAACCCCTGGAATTTTCAGTAAAATTTTCTTTTGAATTTGGGTTTACCGATGGAAGCAATATGTCGAGAATCCGTTCCTCGACTTTTTGTTCCGCTAATGTCCGTATTTTTTCCAGTTCACGGTTCCGAACGAGTTTTATTGCGTTCTCAACCAGTTCCCGCACCATGCTTTCGACGTCGCGTCCGTAGTATCCGACTTCAGTATATTTCGTGGCTTCAACTTTTACGAACGGAGCTTGCGTAAGTTTGGCAAGACGACGGGCTAACTCGGTTTTTCCAACTCCGGTCGGACCAATCATGAGGATATTTTTGGGGGCGATTTCGTTTCTGATCTCCTTGTCGAGTCTGCTTTGGCGCCATCGATTTCGAACGGCGATTGCGATGGCGCGTTTTGCTTCGTTCTGTCCGATAATATGAGCGTCAAGCCGACGGACGATCTCTCGAGGCGTCATGCCGCGCTGAGGATCCGTTTCTGGATAGTTCTGTTCTGGTCTTTCGGTTTTTTGTTCCATAAGATCCTGTTGATAAATAAAAATACGGTTAAACGTTTTCGCAGGGGATTGTTTCTACCCGAATATTGGAATTGGTGTAGATATCGATTTCGGCGGCGATTTCAAGCGCCCTGCGAACTATCTGTTCTGCGTCCAGGTCCGTATTCCGCAAAAGGGCGCGGGCGGCGGCGACTGCAAAATTTCCGCCGGAACCGATTCCCAGAACGGAATCGGTCGGTTGAATAACGTCTCCATTTCCAGTGACCAAAAGCGTATTTTGCGCGTCGACGACGGTCATGAGCGCTTCAAGTTGACGCATTGCCCGATCCATCCGCCATTCTTTCGCCAATTCGGTAGCCGCGCGCGGGACATTCCCGGGATAATCCCTGAGCTTTACTTCAAATCGTTCAAGCAGAGCGAAAGCGTCGGCGGTCGTACCCGCAAATCCGCACAGGACTTTTCCATTGGCAATTCGTCGGATTTTCTGAACGTCATGCTTCATGATGGTCGAACCGACCGTCGCCTGGCCGTCTCCTCCGATGGCTGCGATTCCGTTGCGGCGCACCGTCAGAATAGTCGTGGAATGAGATTTCATTTTTGGTCGTCCTCTTTATTCTGTTTCTTTTCCAGATTGGAAGTGGTGACCTGAAGATAAGGACGGGCGAGATATTTTG
>CAZWOV010000105.1:0-8630 GCA_964635645.1 uncultured Planctomycetaceae bacterium
GGCAGAGCGTCGACGTCTTTTTTCAGTTGAGAACAGAGTTTAGCCAGTTCGTCGTAAAATTCTTCCCGGGGCGGAGTAAGAGTGCGGACGTGATTAGCAAATTTCGCGCCGTAGTATCGTTCCGCAATCCACTGGCAGGCGCCGCCAATGACCGGTATCGGGCCTTTCATTCCGTTTTCCGCCATCAGCTTAAGCCAGAAGTCAAGCTCGGGGAAGATGAATTTCCGTTCGCTGTTTAATCCCATCAGATAGACGGGACTGCGAGTGAAACCATAGTCCGCCATCGCCTGAAATTCAGTCCGCATCTGTTCCCGGTCAAATTTTCCGTCGGCGGTTTTGGGCGGATAGTAGTAGGCGGAGTAATGTTTCGTCGGGTCGCTTTTGAGCGTGAAATCCAGTACTTTCAATTCCACGGGAAGGACCGCGGTTTTTTCAGCGTCGTTTCCCCATGAGATCGAAATATTTCCGGCGTAAACTCCGGCTTTGGCGCCCGCCGGGACTTTGAAGGTCAGGAAATAGCGTTGCGGCTCGAACGCCGACGCGTCGGTCACGTCGATTTCCTGGAGATATTCAGGCAGAATTCGATACTGTTCCGTTTTTGAAGAGTATTGCGGGTAACGGACTCCACGATAGGTAACGAGACGGACCTGAATATTCTCTGCGGGAAAAATACTTCCGTCCGCCGTCTGAAATTTTCCCGCTTTAACTCGGAGCGAGGTAAGGTTTTCCAACGGATAAACGGCAAAATTCAACGTTTGAAACTGATTGCCCGCCGCGAAAAAGGAAAGTTTCTGGATTCTTTCATCCGCCCCGGGACGGGATTCCGGATAGACGGCGTCGACCAGAGGCCGCGAGAAAAGAGCGAAACCGCGTTCCTTTTCGGCTTTTGTCGGCTCGAACTTCGGGCGAATCTCATGAAATGGAATCCGCGTCCAATTTTCCGGTGGAAAATCAGAAGGAGGAAGGGGACGGCGCTCGGCTTTCGTCGGTTCTCCAAACGCGGCGGGCGTTGCGAAAAGGAGTAGAAAAATCAGACTCCATACGTTGGAAAACAATTTTTGCATTTCAAATACCTCTTAAAACGGCGGGTTGGAAGGAAAGAAAAAACGTTTTTTTCTTTGGAGTTTAACAGGATTTAAATCGTTAAAATTGGGGGGCGTTATTTTTTTACTCAAATCTGTTTCCGGGCTGGACGGCGTTGCCGCAAAGGAAATCGGCGACAGACTGCGGTTTCTTGCCGGCCGGTTGAATCCTGCGAATGCCCAGAACGCCGTCTCCCGTTGCGACGGCCAAGATTTCGCCTGTCGCCAGAATGGTTCCGGGAAGAATGCCCTCCGGAACTTCCATAGGAAGAATTTCCGGGACTGGGAGAATAATCAGACGCATCGGCGGTTTATTTGGCGATTTTTGCCATGTGGTAAAGGTTCGCGGCCACGGCTCAAAAGCGCGGATTTTATTTCGGATTTCCATTGCGGACGCCGACCAGTCGATTTCTGCCGACTGTTTCCGCAGTTTCGGCGCCCCGCAAGCCTGCGCGTGGTCTTGAATGGTCGCGGTTACGATATGTTCCGGGTCTCGTTCCAGAGCGTCGAGAGCCTTAAGGACTTCCGGCGCTCCAAGTTCTGCAAGACGCGCTTCAAGAACATCGGCGGTTTCATCTTCGCCAACCTCTGTCTTAACGATTGAAAGCATCGGACCGGCGTCGACTTCGGGCGTGATGTGAATGACGGTTGCCCCCGCGATTTTATCGCCGTTAAGGATCGTCCACTGAACGGGCGCGGAACCGCGGTATCGCGGGAGTATCGAGCCGTGAAGGTTGATTCCGCCCAGGCGGGCGGCCAGGATGCCTTCTTTTGATAAAATCTGTCCGTAATCGCAGATAAAGAAGACGTCCGCGTTAAGCGACTTGAGCCGTTCGACGGCTTCCGGCGCTTTGATTTTGGGAAAACGAAGAATCGGCGTGCCGTGAGACTGCGCGATCTGAACGACTTCCGGTTCCGGCAAAGGGGCGCGTCCTGGTTTTTGTTCCGGTTTAGGCTGCGTCACCAACGCGACGACCTCGTGTTTGCTTTCATAGAGCTTTTTTACCGTCGGCGCTCCGAATCCGCCGGTTTCCATAATGACAATACGCATAATTAAACGACAAATAATTGAAAATGAATTAATTGAAATGAGAGGCGGACGTTAATGCGCTATCGGCAGCAATTTACTGCCGATAGCCCGCATGATATTTTCCCAAAACTTTCAGAACGAAACGGCCTTCAACGATTGGGAGAGCGTGAAAGTATTATTCAGGACATGAAATGTTTGAAAGATCATTCTTCAGTAATGAAAACTTCTTCCATGACGTCTCCCTGACGAATGGCGTTAACGACGTCCTGTCCCTCGATGACTTTTCCGAAGACCGAATGATGATTGTCCAGCCACGGCGTCGCGACGTGAGTAATGAAGAACTGCGACCCGTTCGTATTCGGACCGGCATTGGCCATCGAAACGACTCCGGGACCGTCGTGACGGAGGTCTTTGTGAAACTCATCCGCAAATTTATAGCCGGGACCGCCCATGCCAGTTCCGGTGGGATCGCCCGTTTGAATCATAAAGTCGGCGATGACGCGATGAAATTTGATTCCGTCGTAAAATTTTTTATTGGCAAGATCAATGAAGTTTTGCGCGGTGCGCGGAACTTCGTCGGTGAAAAGCTGAAAACGGATTAAACCGCGATTCGTACGAATGTTGGCGATTTTCATGAAATAAATCTCCTGAACAGGTTAATGAGTCAAAGGACCAAACAGTTTACGGAGGTCCCGAATGAGTCAAAAATGAAGAAAGTTCTGGAAAAATTTTGTTAAATTTCGAACTTTTCGATCTATTATACTCGAAAAATTTCGATCTGTAAACCGTCTTGAAAGAAAAGTTCGCAAATTTTTCCAGTTTTTACCGTTCCACGGTTCAGGTCAATCCTGAAGGATCGTTTTTTCTTCGTAGAAACGTGAAATTAGGAGGAAAACGACGGCGTTTGCCAAAGCGAGAATGAGGAAAAAAAGACAGTATGAATTTCCCGTCAGGAAACCGTCGTATTTTTCGCATAGAAAATTGATTCCCGCGACAAAGAAATTGCCGACGGTCATCGTCATGAGGTAAATTCCCATGACGATGGATTTCATTGACTTTGGCGACTGCGTATAGGCAAATTCCAGCGACGTAACCGAAACAAGAATTTCAGCGGCAGTCAGGACCAGATATCCGAGAAATTGCCAGGCGATATTCAGAACGATTCCTTGCCGCGCCGCCGTTTCAAAAGCGAGCGGGAACGTTTGAGCAATAACGGTCAGAAAGAGGCCGACGGCGATTTTAGGAAGCGTTCCATCCCCCCAGGTTCGGCTCCACCATGGGTAAAGCCAGCGGGTGAAGATAGGAATAAGCGTCAGGATTAGAAGCGGATTGACGGCCTGAACCTGCGAGGGAAGGATTCGAAAATCTCGAATGAATGAAGGCAGAAACGCGCAGGAACCGAAAATTTGAGTATTCATTCCCTGCGCCTGTTTGACCCAGAGAGTTGAATTCTGGTCGTAAATAGCCCAGAATAGAATGAGGAAGAGGAAAACGACGGAAATTTTTCCGAGAGCCGCGAGGCCAGCCCGGTTTCCAAGTTCTTTCAGAAATGCTTTTCCGACGGGTTTTACCGGTCGATATTTTTTTCTGCCAAGCCATAGAATAAAAGTTGCGAACGCCATGAAAATACCGGGTACGCCGAAGGCCCAACCGGGACCGTAGTGTTTCAGAAGCCATGGAGTCAGAAGGGTGGAGAAGAACGCTCCGGTGTTGATACCGAGATAAAACCAGTTGTAGACTTTGGTCATGAGGCTCTGATCTTTGACGGTGAACTGGTCTCCGACGAGCGCGGAAGCGCATGATTTGATTCCCCCCGAACCCAGAGCGATCAGGGCGAGTCCCCAGAAGAGGCAAAGCCGTTGATCGAGTTGCGGAAGACCGATTGCCGTGAAAAGGTCGGGAAGCGCAAGAGCGAAATGGCCCGCGCAGTAAACCAGAGACAACCAGAACATGACGCGGTATTTACCGAAAACGACGTCGGCCAGAAGAGCTCCGAACAGTGGAAAAAAGTAAACGGCTCCTTTGAAAATATGAATCCATCCAGCGGCTTCCGCCTGAGGCGTCGCCAGATACGACGCGCCTGTCAGATAAACCATCAAAATCGTGTTCATTCCATAATAAGAAAAGCGTTCAGCCGTTTCATTGCCAACGATAAACGGTATTGCCGGCGGGAGTTTTGCAGAAGAACGTTCAGCAGATTTCATGTCGGGGTATCCAACGGAGTCAGGTAACGGACCGCGTTTTTTACTGGAAATCAAACAAAAATCAATTGGATGAATATTGGAGAAATTTTACTCCTGATTCACGTCGTTCGGATTGATCCGATTCGGACCGGCGGTAAATACCGGCCCGAATCACGTTGCGTTAAAGCAGCGCTTTGAGGCCTTTCAGGCAGTCTTCCGCATCCTGAACGGGAGTTTCTTTATTTTCGCACTCGATGACGAACCATTCGGCTCCGCCTTCGTTTGCAAGAGCCGCAAGGACTTCCTTCCATTTAACCTGTCCTTTGCCAATGATTCCGCCGCCGCCAAATTCCGCGATGTGATTGACTTTGGACCGGCCGACGTATTTCTTAATGAAATGGACGGGGTCGGCGCCTGCGTCCACGCAGTGCCCAATGTCGATCTGATGAACGACTTCTTTCGGCGTGTTTTCAAAAATAATGTCCCAAGCGCATTTGCCGTCGAACTTGACGGTCATTTCATGCGAATGATTGTGGAAACCAATTGCCATTCCATATTTTTTCAGCGCGTCGACGCGGCTTGCCAGCCATTCCGCATGGGCCGTCCAGCCTTCTTTGGAATTTGCGTTAAGCCATGGGATGATGAGATATTTACCGCCGATTTCGGCCATATAGTCTGCCGTTTTGGCGAGGTTCGCATCCTCAAGAGAATCTTTCGGCGTATGCGTTCCCGTGCATTTTAACCCGTTGTCGTCGATGAGTTTGCGAAATTCTTTTGCGTCGGCGCCGAAATTGCCGGCCATCAGTTCAACTCCCTGGTATCCCATTTTTGCGACCGCTTCAATCATAGCCGGAAGATTTTTTTTGCAGTCTTCGCGGATTGAGTAGAGTTGGAGAGCAATTGGAATCGATTTTGGACATGCGGCCGTCAAATTCATCGGAAATGCGGAAACAGCCAGCGCTCCCAGACCAAGTTTCATCAAATCGCGGCGGGAAATATTCATATCTTTTCCTTTCGTTAAAGTGGGGGGTATGGAAAACAGTGATTTGGAATCCGAAAATATCGGACAATGAAATTTATTGTTGAATTGCGGAAGAGAATAAATATTTTCAGTATTTATTCTCAACATTTGTTAAATTCAGATAATTATTGCGCTTTGTCAACGATTCTGACCGATCGGCCTTCGACAATCAGTCGGTCGTCAACCATTAATTGAATGGTTTGCGGCAGAATCAGGTGTTCGCATTCGGCCATAACTCTTTTTTGAAGAGTTTCAGGAGTATCGTTTTCGAGGACTGAAATAGCTTTTTGCATAACGATCGGTCCGGTATCCGTTCCCTCGTCGATCAGATGCGTCGTGGCGCCGGCAAGTTTGACTCCGCGAGCCAGTGCGTTTTCATGAACGCGGATACCGTAATTTCCTTTTCCGCAGAAAGCCGGAATCAGGGATGGGTGAATATTGACGACGCGATTCTGGAAAGCCTTTACGATTTCCGGCGACAGAACTACCATGTAGCCCGCCAGAGCGATCAGGTCAATTTGGAGCTCTTTGAGTTTTTCAAGCATCGCGTTGGTAAAAAGCTCTTTGTTTTCGTATTCTTTGGGAACAAAGGAGAAAGAAGGGATTCCGGCTTTTGCCGCGCGTTCAAGCGCGTACGCTTTTCGCGAACTGCTGAAAACCGCCGTAATTTCCACATTTTTTAAGGTTTGATTGGCAACGGCGTCGATGATCGCCTGAAGATTAGTTCCTCCTCCAGAAACAAAAACAGCGAGTTTTTTCATTGGTTATCAAGTCTTTCCAAAATGGGGTTTAAGTATTTCTGTCGAATCTCTTTTCCGTTTTTTTCGGCAGGAGCGGGGCAGATTTTCAAACGGCGACAGATTTAATCCGTATCGTCCGTATTTTCAGACTGCAAACGACTTCGCAAACGATTAAATTCAGAAGTTCATAAAACGCGTAATGGGGTTAGTCTGTTAAACGAACGAAATTTACGAACGATTCATGAACGCATTCGATTTATTATACTTGAAAAAATTTAGAAAAACAGGGGGGGGCGAAGGTAAATAAAACGAAAAAATAAAAAAAGTTCCGACAGTTTTGATCGAAAAGCAGAAACACTCCGTCGCCTCTTTCGTTTGGAAGAAAACGAAGGAGGCGGGAAAAGTTTTAGCGCGGCGGGCGAAGTAAACGTTAAATCGGCGGGGAAGTAAGCGTTAAAAATGAAAACCAGCCTGCATGATGAAACCGGGATCCAAATCGTGCGAGCCGCCGCGGGCAAGGTAAAGTTCACGGGCGAAAGCGATTCCAAGTTCAAAGAATCCCTGGCCGTTGGCCCTTCCTTTCCAGTCGATTCCAAAAAGGAGACGGTAGTCGTTATAGTCGGTCTGGCAATTGCCAAACAACTCGTGCGAAACAGTCCAGCTTCCTCCGCCGTATTCGCCGCGGGCGAAAACGCTCATGTCTTTAAGCGAGGCCCCCGGGGGCCGGTAAGTAACGCGCGGATTTGGGAAGAGGATTTGAAATTCCCACTGGGGGTTCGGCGACCAGATCACGCCGCCGGATGGGAACACTTTGTTTCGGACTCGATCCAGATACCAGACTCCGACTTTGGCTTTGATATTGTTCGTAATATCCAGCGAAACGTATCCCCAGCTTGGAAATCGAAAGCTTGATCCGGTAATTTTTTCAAAGTCGGAATAAATACCAACACTGAAAAAAAGATCGAAATTTAAAGGAGTCGCCATTTGCGAGAGTTGAAATTTTGGAAGCCAGCGCAACCCCAGCGAGGCGTCGAACGTATGGGCCGCCATATCGTAGACGTTGGATTGGGGGCCGTTCCAATAGTTCATGGCAAAACGCGGTTCAAAAAGGAAAGGATTTTCCTGACTGGCGAAGAGTGGAATCGCCATATCGCCGCAGAGGTCAAGGCGGAAAAGTCCCATGTTTTTACGGGACGAGGAGGCCGTAATCCATGTGAAATCCACGCCGAAATTCTGAAAGAGTTTCGTGCTGTCTCCGCCGCCGAATTTCAGGGAATTGAACGGATTGGCGGGCGGATTGTTCAAAAGAGGCCGCGAGGCGTTTGCCGGAGCCTGGTAGGGATCCTGATACGTCAAAGCGGAATAACCGGGAGGCGCCGGTTCCGGAGGCAACGTAGAGTCGGCCGGAGCAACCTGCGCGACGACGACGGCGGAAATGAAATGAAAAAATATCGTAAGAAGAAAAAAGCGAATTGCTTTTTGCGAATCAACGGGTCGGAAAATATGGCGGTTGCGAACGGAAAACTTTTGAGGAACGACAAAACGGCAGAGCCGGTTAATGGAACGAGAACAGACGAGCGGGAAATATTGATCCAGTTCTTCGGCGCAGAATCGCCCTTGAAAATTTGTTCCGACGCCGGAAATGATTGAATCGTTTCGACGGGAGGATACGCGCGGCGTTAGGATGAAATTCGACAGCATTTTTCTGTTCTGATTTGGCGAAAATAAAAAGCGGAACGAGCGGACTGAAATTTCCGGTCCAGAAGTATCGAACAGGGAGTACTCAAGGTCCAGATCCGACTTCCGAAAAATCTGGTGAACAAACCATTGAGCTACTTTTAGCCGATTTAAGAGTTTTATGCAAGAGAAATTTAAGGAATTTTGAAAATTTTTTGAGATTTGTCTGAAGAGATGACGTTCCGAAGGTCTGAAAGCGCGGAGTACCGAAGGGCGGACTAACCGAAAGGGCGGACTAACTGAAAGCGGGGAACGTTTGGGGAAGAAAACGGTCTGCCGTTCAAAATCCGGATGGAAATTAATTATTGATTCAAATTCTGATAGTAGTATTCAATAACTTTCCGGTATTCGTCTATCGGTTTCTGGTCGGGAACCAGTTTGAGCCGTTCCTGTTGTCTTCGGGGAAGTTCTCCCCAGAATGAATTCTGGAATTTTTTTAATGCGTCGGAAGTCTGCGATACGGGAACGGACGTTTTCTGGTTTTTCCGCGTATCGTTATTTTGGAGATCCGCGGACGTTTTCTGCGCTATGGAGTCGGCGTTTTGGGATAGATCTTCATTTTCATGCCTTGATTCATTGGAAGAATCCGCGGTTTGAGAGTTTTCGTCGGTTTTTTTACGTTGCAGCGAGGAGCGAAGGCCGTAAATGATTTCTTCCTGAATGGAGAGGGTCATTTTTCCAAGATCCTGTTTTTCCAGGAGAAATACCGCTTGGCAGATTTGGGCGAAAACGGCGTCGAATGAAGAATTTTTCCGCGCGGTAAAGCCAAGATTTTTTGCGCTGTCGGCGATTTTTTTCTCCTGCTCGGCAAGAAATTCGGTTTCCAGAGCTTTTTCC
>CAZWOV010000106.1:0-8557 GCA_964635645.1 uncultured Planctomycetaceae bacterium
GATCGGCGGCGATCGTTTGGGGGTCGAGGAGCTTTTCCTCTACCTGACGCCCAATTTCTACGCCAAGCTGGTCCTTATTTCGGGGAACGAGTCCCTGTTTCCAGAATCCCAGAGTCATGATTGAGAAAAAATGCAGCTTTTCCGGTCGAAAGGGTTTGAAAAGCATTTCCAGCGCGATGAAATTCGTCAGATAGCCGATTGCCGCGGCCAGCAGGATTTGAAGAACGGCTTCCAGCCAGCCGAGAGCCTCCGGTTCAAGAGCGTTTGTTTGGGAAAGGAGGATCGAAACCGGCAAAAACAGAAAAATGGTGGAGAAGCTCAGCGGAGAGACGATCAACTCCAACAGAGCGAAAATGCGTTTTTCTCCGCTTTTTGAAGGATTGCGAACGATTTGGACGCGTTTTTTGAATTCTTTCAATAAAAACATGATATCGGCTTTTAGTTCGGAGGCAAATGAAAAAACAGACGAAGAATCAGGGCGTTCTTTCACCTTTATTCTCCGTAATTTATTTCGTAAAAAATATTCTTCATAAAAAAAGAGCAAAAATCACGGGAAAGCAACCTCTCCTACTTGAAAAAAGCAAAGTTTCAGTTAAAATAAAAATAAGGTATGTTTCCGGATCATTCCGCATAGATATTTATCGTATTTTCCGGTTTTTTCTGAAAATTTTTTTCAAAAGTTCGATTAAGAGGATTTTTTATGAATCTGACAGACAGTAAATACGGCTCGTTCGCACTGGTTAAGGAAATGCTTGAAACGCCGGATATTATCCGGAAATTTGATTGGAGCCAGACGGCGGGTATGGCCAAAGTCATTCAGGAAGCCGGCCGTTTTTTTATGACGGGCGAGGGATCCAGTCGTATTTTCCCCGCTAAAAACATGATCTACACGGCGTTGAAACTTGGTTCGGGAATCTCCATGGCGACCGACGGCAGTATTCAGGCGCGCGAGTATGACTTGAAGGATTGGGCTGTCTTCGGCGTTTCCAATAGTGGAATGACGAAAGAGATCGTTCTTCTGCTTAATAATCTGGCGGAACAGAATCATCAGAAACGTTTCTCCATGACCGCCAACGCCGGTACGAAGATTATTGAAGCTTCCAACGAGTCGATCATTCTTTCCTGCGGTAAAGAGGACGCCGTGGCCGCGACGAAGAGCGTAGTGGAAAGCGGTCTGGTTTATTTGTCAATTCTGAAAAATATCTATGGTTGCGATTTCCAGTCGGAAGTTGCCGCGGCGGCCGCGGAAAAGGCTATGGCGGTTGAGATTGACCCGGAGATCATTGCGAAAGTCGCCAGTTCGCCGATTATTTATTTTGCCGGCCGAAATAACGGCGTTGCGGAAGAATTGCGTCTTAAGACGAATGAAATTACTCGTAAGAAGAGCGATTATCTTGAAGGAACGTATCTCCTGCACGGTATTGAGGAAGTCATGAATGCCGGAGAAACGATTATCGTCATTGAACCCTATGAATCGGAAATGGCAAAAATGCAGGAACTTCTTGTCGATCGTATCGGCGTGAATATCATTGCGATTGCTTCCAAACCGACTATTTTCCCAACGATTGAAATTCCGTCCGTCGGTTTGCTTGATCCGTGCGTTCAGCTCATGGCGGGGTGGAATCTCCTGATCCAGGTCGGAGTTTCGCTTGGTATTGATCTTGATCATCCAACGCGCGCCCGTAAGATTGGAAACGCTATCTGATTCTGATTTTCTTTGGGAAATTGAAAACAAAAGAGAGAGAAACGTTCTGGAATTGTTTCTCTCTCTTTCATTTTTTATTTTTCAGCGTCGGGTATCTCATTTTAACAGAATGGATTAATCGGTTACGCGATGTCCTTCTTTAACGTAGAGAAGCCGACTGCACATTGGACAGGAAACAGCTTTCTCGCAGGAAATGATTGAGGCGATAACGTCTAACGGGAGAACCGTATGACAACCTGAGCAGCATTTGTTTTCAACGAAGGAGAGCGAATCGAATTTTTTAATTTTGAAGAGTTTTTCGTAAAGCATCCGATGTTCGCCGTCTAATTCCGACTCTTTCTTTCGGAAATCGACTTTAATTCGCCGAATCTCGTTTTCCGCCCATTCTCGTGTTTCTTTGGTTTTTTCGCGAATTTCAGCAAGAAGAGTTTCTGTTGATTCCAGATTTTTTCTTGCCTGTTCCGCGTTTTGTTTTAGTGATTCCAGATAATCGAGTCCTTCGAGTATTTCGTCTGAAAGGACCGCGTTTGCCGCCTCCGCGGCGGCTATCTGCTCTTTAATTCCTTTAAACTCGCGTTCGTTTTGGGCTTCGTCAAGCTGTTTTTGGCGTTTAGCGATATTTGCTTCGTTGGTTTCAAGTTGAACCTGCTTTTGGTCAAGGGAAATACGAAAATCAAGGACTGTCTTGACGGCAGTCTCATGGATTCCCTTTAATTCCGAGATACGGGTTTCCAGTCCGCGAATCCGACGTAAACCGCCGTTAACCTGTTCCATTAGATCTGCAAATTGCCGGTGCATCCGGTGAAGAGTCGCAAAAATCGGGTTAAAATCAGTCGCCATGGTTTGGAATGGTTTTTGTTAAGGTTTGAGGCAAAATAAAAGCAAAACGTAAAATTTTCGGAATTCTCCTTTTGTCGGGAATCGAAAACAGGAGAATTCCGAAATGATTCAATCAAAGAAGATCGTCGTCCAGCGCGTTGCTGCGGCTGGCGTTTCGATCCGTGGAAAGAACTTGACGCAAAAGCGCCGATACGTCTTCGTATTTGGAGTCGCCGGGGGCCGTCGACGTGCATTGAAGAACCGCTCCATGACCTTTTTTCGGCAGGGAAAGAAGCAAACCGGAAACCGTTTGAATTTCACCGGTATTGACGACGATTCCGCGGCGGCCGGAGGGATCCGGTTTACGAGCGAACGTTTTACTTGCTATTGCCAGAAAAGTAACGGAAGAATCAAGACGCTGAAGCGTCAATTGCCGTCTGACGAATTCCTGACGTTCGTCGTAGTAGTCGTCCATCTTGCTGTTTGAAAACAGATGAAGTCCCGGCGGAATCTCCTGCATTGAAAGTTCCGCTCCGCCGTAAATGACGAACGCCTGATTTTCGTCTGCGCAAATATAGTTTACGCCGGCGTAATTTCCGGTTTGAAGTTCCTTTAACGTCATCTCGGCCGCTTCTTTGGGATTGCGGAAATTGAGCATTTCACGGCAAAGTACGCCGCGGGAACGGGGATTGAATGGCATTTCACGTTTAGGACGGTTAATTGCGCACGCGAACATTCCATGCTGGTTGACGCCGAACCATGTTCCGCCTGATTTACGGTCGATTCCGCAGATAATTCTCGGACATCCGGACTGAATACGCGGCGCCTGGGACGGACGATCCGGGCGTTCTTCCCGATTGTACGCGACAAGAATTGGAGAATCGTGCGCCGTTTTATACTGAAAAGCCATGATACCCATAGAGGCCCCCCTGTTTACTGAAAAAAATGAAATAAAATATCTTCTAATTACTATTTTATCATAAATTCAAAGAAAGTGAATGCCCTGTTTGGGGGGTGGTTTTGGTTTTTAAGGAGATTTTGCAAACCGTCTGGATTTTATCTTTTGACCGGTTTTATTTTCTGAGATGATTTTTTTATTGTTCTTCTCCTGAAAGTTTTCAAAAAGGGAAGAGCCGTTTCTGTCTGTTGGCGATTTTTCAGAAATTTTCTGAAATTTTAAATTTTAAGGTTGAAAAAATTTTTTCTTTGCGTAGAATAAGTAGGAGAAGAGCAACTTTTTTTGATGGAGAGGTTTTTTATGAAAAACGCGCGTTTTGCCTTTACGCTTGTCGAGCTTCTTGTTGTGATCGCCATTATCGGAATGCTTGTCGGGCTTCTCCTCCCTGCCGTTCAGCAGGCGCGCGAGGCCGCTCGTCAAATGCAGTGCAGTAATACTTTGAAGCAGATGGGACTTGCGTGTATGAATCTTGAGTCTACGAATCGGCATTTTCCCAGCGCCGGATGGGTTTGGAGTTGGGAGGCCGACGCGGATCTCGGGTTTCGGCTTCAGTGCGGAACATGGACTTATTCGTTGTTGCCTTTTCTTGAACAGCAGGCTCTTTGGGCAATGGGACAGGACGGTCAGGAAGATCCTAAAAGCGGAACGCAGTATACGGAGGCCGCGACGCGATGCGAGGTTCCTATTTCCGTTTTCTATTGTCCTTCGCGCCGTCCGGCGACGACTTATCCTCTGAAGGGAGGCGGGACGTCGTGCAGTAACGCGGATCGTTCAAAACTGACGAACGTCGCAAAAACGGATTACGCCGCCAATACGGGAAAATCGTATTCCGTGTATTACGCAAGTAATTATGCGAGCGCCAGAAAAGAAATTCCAAACCGTTCGGTTTCTGCCGATCAGACGACCGGCCCGATTTATCCGTGCAGCGCGGTGACGATTGGAGAGATTCGCGATGGAACTTCAAATACGATACTCGCGGCTGAAAAATATATGAATCCCAATAATTACTCAAACAGTGAAGACGGGGACGACCAGACGGTCTGGTGCGGCGCGGATAACGATCGATTACGAAAAATCCAGAATGCGACTTCTTATGTTCCGCGTCAGGACCGGGCGGGATTTTCTTCCACGGAAATTTTTGGAAGTACTCATGCCGGCGCGCTTGGCGTTACGATGTGCGACGCTTCGGTTCAGCGTATTTCATACAGCGTGGACGCGGAGACTTTCAGTTATCTTGGGCAGAAAGCCGACGGGCAGGCGGTTACGCTGAATTAATTGTTAAGAATAAAAGGAAACGGCAAGCGCGAGCGTTTTGCCGTCGGGTTTATTCATAATATAAACAATGGGGAATGAAAATGAATTTTGAAAATTTTATGCCGATTCGGCCGAGGCGTTTGCGTTACAATCCGGCGGTTCGGAAACTTGTTACGGAATATCGGGTTACGCCGGAGCGTCTGATTCTTCCGCTTTTCGTCTGCGAAGGAGAAAACGTTCGGACGGAAATTCCGTCGATGCCGGATGTTTATCAGACGTCGCTTGACATTCTTGCGGAAGAGGTAAAAGAGCTTGAGGGACTTGGGATTGGAGGCGTGATTCTTTTCGGAATTCCAAACCGTAAGGACGAGTGCGGTTCAGACGCGACGTCGCCGGACGGTATTATTGCCCGGGCGGTTCGGACGGTAAAGAAAGCGGCGCCGACGCTTCTTTGTATTACGGACGTGTGTTTCTGCGAGTATACTTCCCACGGACATTGCGGTATTCTGAAGACGCTTCCCTCCGGAGTTGTGGATGTGGATAACGACGCGACGTTGGAGATTTTACGTAAACAGACGCTTGTTCAGGCGGAAGCCGGCGTCGATATGGTCGCGCCAAGCGGTATGATGGACGGAATGATCGGCGCCATGCGCGACGCTCTCGACGCGGAAGGGTTTTCGTCTTTACCGATAATGAGTTACGCCGTTAAGTATGCCAGCGCTTTTTACGGTCCTTTTCGCGACGCCGCCGACAGTACGCCGCAGTTCGGAGATCGGCGAAGTTACCAGATGGATTTTGCCGCGGTTGCGGAATCGGCTTTGCGCGAGGTCGAGCTGGATATTGCGGAAGGCGCCGATATTATTATGGTGAAACCGGCTTTGGCGTATCTGGACGTCGTACGCCTGGTGCACGATAATTATCCGGAACTTCCTTTGGCCGTCTATAACGTGTCGGGCGAGTACAGTATGGTGAAAGCCGCCGCCAGAAACGGTTGGATTGATGAAGATCGGATTGTGGACGAATCTCTTGTCGCCATGATGCGGGCAGGCGCGGGAATTATTCTGACTTACTGGGCGAAAAAGGTTGCGCAGAGAATGAAATGAATCTGAAAGAAACCTGTTTTCTGTAAGAATTCGATTTCTGAAATAGCAAAGATTTTGTCAGGTTGCATTCCTGAAATTCCCGAACGGTTCCATTTTCCGGCGAGAAAACGGAACCGTAAAAACCCGTTGTTTCTATTTCTGGAACAACGGGTTTTTATGCAAAATGGGATCAGACGACCGCGCGGAGATTCAGGAGCGCGTCGATTTGTTTTTGTATGGCTTCGTTCGTCATGTTCTCGTTGGTTTCCTGTTCTTTTCGGAAATTTCGAACCAGTCGGTCGACGTCGTCTTCCACGTAGTCCGCTTCCTGTTCGCTCAGTCTATCAACGAATGAAATTCCGTTAAGATGGTCAAACTCGTGTTGAACGATTCTGGCGGAAAAACCCTTGAATACTTTCTTGACAGATTCTCCGTCCAGATTAAAGCCGGTAATCGTTACTTTGGGAGCGCGTTTGACGGCGGCGTAAATTTTAGGGAAAGATAGACAGCCTTCATCGTCTTCTTCCGGTTTGCCTGAACCGAGAGTGATTTCAGGATTAATGAAAACGTATTCCAGGTCCTTGCGTTTTTCATCGCCGGAAGGGTTCATGATGAAAAAACGGTAAGGCAGCCCAACCTGGTTTGCCGCAAGTCCGACTCCTTTAGTCGCGTACATTAGAGGGAACATTTCAAGAATCATTGCTTTCAATTCCGCGTCGACTTTGCGCAGAGGCCGACAGACCATTTTCAATACCGGATGAGGATATTTTACGACTTCCATTTTTCGCCTCGTTTGTTAAGACTATTCTTCTGTTTTGATATTCTTCAAATATACCCGATTATGCGTAAAACGCGAGGGGGGGCGGGGAAATTTCGACGTATTTTTCATATGAAAGGAAAAAATAAAAATTTTTGTAAAAAAACGCCCCCTCCCCCTTGATGAAAATCGACGATATGGTATACTGCTTTTATCTTGATGAGAACGTAGCTCAGTCGGTAGAGCAACTGACTTTTAATCCGTAGGTCATGGGTTCAAGTCCCATCGTTCTCATTGAAAGGCCTCGTTTTTTAACGGGGCCTTTTTTTGTGTTTTACGATTTCAATTGCTTTCAGGTTTTGGGAATTTATGGCTGAATTTCTTCTCACTACGCCTTCAGGAAAAGGGGCGATTGCGGTTCTGACTCTTTATGCAGAGAATCCGGCCAGGATTGTTTCCGCTTTTTTTACGACGCGGTCAGGAAAAACGATCGAGTCTTTTCGTCCGGGGAATATCGTTTACGGTACGATTTTGGAAGAGGACGCGCTTGTTTGTCTGGTTCGTGAAAATGAGCTGGAGATTCATTGCCACGGTTCGATCGCCGCCGTTGAAAGACTGAAAGAGCTCCTTCGAAACGCGGGGGCGAAAGAGTGTTCGCGGGAAACGTGGATTGCGCGTAATTTTCCCGGCTGGACGGAAAATCAACGCAGAGCGTTTGCCGCGCTACTGAAGACCGAAACGGAAAAGACGGCCGCGATCCTTTGGGATCAGGTCCGGGGGGCTTTTGAGAGGGCTGTTGAAAATGGCGAAGATACGGCGAGGTGGAATGAGATTTCCGCGCATCTGACCAGGCCGTGGAAAGTTGCTATGGTTGGAGAGCCGAACGTAGGAAAAAGTTCCCTCTTCAATAAAATTCTGGGATATCCGCGGGCAATTGTCTTTGAGAAGGCTGGGACGACGAGAGACGTTCTGTGTGAAAAAACGGTTCTGGACGGGTGGCCCGTTGAGTTGATTGATACCGCCGGACTTCATGAAACGCGGGATATGATTGAAATGGAGGGTATTCGGCGCGCCAGACTTGAAATTGAGACGGCCGACCTGATTCTCTGGATTCGCGACGCCGCGGATTGGAATAATTCGCCCGAAACAGTTCCGTTTTTGACGAACAAAAAAGTACTCGCGATCTGGAATAAAGCGGACCTGGTTCCTGAAGCAGTACGGAGCGGAACGTTTGGCAATCAGATTGCGGTTTCGGCTTTGGACGGAACGGGAATTGACGAAATGCTCAAACGTATTGTCCGAACGCTTGTTCCCGTGGAGCCGCCGCAGGGAACAGGGATGGAAGTGGGGTAAACTTAAAAAGATTAAATTTGGAATATGCGAAGGAGAGTAAAATGGAAACGGTTGGAAAGTGTCTCGTTTTTGGATCCAAAGGACAACTGGGAACAGAGTTGGTTCTTCGTCTTGGCGATAGGGCGATTCCTCTCGATCTTCCGGATGGGGATATTACGGATAAATTTGCCGTTCAGGATCTTTTGGACGCTTTCAAGCCGGCGGCGGTGATTAATGCCGCGGCGTTTACCGCCGTTGACGCCGCGGAGCAACAACCGGCTCTTTGCAGGAGAGTGAATGCGCTCGGACCGCTTTGTCTGGCGCAGGAATGCGAAAAACGCGCGTTGCCGCTTCTTCACTTCAGTACGGATTACGTTTTTTGCGGTACGGAAAAACGAACCCCGCTGACTGAAGAGGACGAGCCGGTTCCGCAGGGAGTTTATGCCGCGACGAAGTTTGAAGGGGAAGAGAATATTCGAAAAACGCTCGAAAAACACATCGTTCTCCGAACTTGCGGGCTTTACGGAAAACTCGGCGCTAATACGAAGGGAAATTTTGTCGAGACAATGCGCCGAATTGGGGCGGAACGTCGAAATCTGCGCGTTGTGAACGATCAGTTCTGTACGCCGACGCAGGTTGGAAATCTGGCC
>CAZWOV010000107.1:0-8518 GCA_964635645.1 uncultured Planctomycetaceae bacterium
CTGTTCCTTGGTCTGACGATTTTTGTTCTTGGACTTGACCTTGGATTCATTCCGCGTTTTTAACGCCTGAAAAGTCTTACCGTAAGGCGATTCAAAATTCCGCGCCGCATGCGGTTTTCCGCAAAAAACGCGGAATTTTGAACGGACTTAAACAAAATAAAATTTCGCGGAGCAGACCCGTTGAAATGCGGTTTCGTTTCGCGAACATTTTCCCGCTTATCTCCACTTTCACAGAAAAGAACTTCAAAATGCGATTTCCACTTTCACTGACGACAAGCATGACGCGCCATATTCTCGCTCAAAACCTGCGCGGAGTAAAAAAGTATCCTCTGGTTTTGATGCTTGAACCGCTTTTCAAGTGCAATCTGCATTGCGCGGGATGCGGGAGAATCCGCGAATATGCCGATCGTCTCGCGGACATGCTTTCCGTTGAAGAATGTCTTGACGCCATGAACGAATGCGGCGCGCCAATCGTAAGTATCTGCGGCGGCGAACCGCTGATTTATCCCGAAATCGGCAATTTGGTTCAACGGGCTGTTTTTGAACAAAAGCGTCATGTTTATCTCTGCACAAACGGATTAGCGCTCAAAAAACACATGGAGGAAGGAACCTTCCGCCCATCCAGCCGTTTCTTTATTAACATTCACCTGGACGGGATGGAGAAAAATCACGACGCTTCAACGGGACGCTCCGGCGTTTGGGCCGCGGCTATCGATGGACTGAAGGCGGCAAAAGAAGCCGGATTTCAGGTCTGCACCAACACGACGCTTTATCGGGAATCTTCCGTCGATGAAATCGTTGAACTCTGCGAGCTTCTGGATTCGCTGGGCGTTTGCAGCATGCTCCTCGCTCCCGCATATTCCTACGAAATGTTTGACGAATCGACTCAAAACGCGCTGTTTCTCAAGCGGGAAGAAACTCAGGCTCGATTCCGGGAACTGGAAAAACGACTAAAAGGAAAACGACTTGGAGCCACTCCGCTTTATCTTGATTTTCTGACGGGAAGACGCAAACTCCCATGCGCCGCCTGGGCAAATCCGACAAGAAACGTCTGCGGTTGGAAAGGGCCGTGCTATCTTTTGACGGACGAACACTACGCGACGTATCGGGAACTCATTGAAAAAACCGACTGGGAACGTTTGGGGCCCGACGGCTCCGATCCCCGTTGCGCAAACTGCATGATGCACTGCGGATTTGAACCGGGCGCGGTGTTAGTCGGAGTCAAAAATCCGGTTCAGGGATTAAGAACGCTTCTCTGGCAGTTGGGGATTTTTTGAAAAGAATCGTCTTTTAAAATTTTTTTCAATCAGAAAATAAGCGTTCCGGAAAAGGATTAACTTTTCCGGTAATTTTGACGATTCTGAAAGAATCTGCTTTTCGAAAATTGGGGAAATCTGAGTTTATTTACTTTTCAGAGGCATTTCGTATGACGGAAAATGAATTGACCAGGGCCGCTATCGGCTTTTTAACAATTGTGGATAATTCTGCCCATGGCCTGTTCGGAGGATATCTGATTTTAAATCCGGCGGGACGACCCGTCGAATTTCACTGCACCGCGCCGGTTCGTCCAAATCGTGCGCAGGAGATTCTCTACGGAACTACTTTGAAGCCTTACCTTTACGGCGAACAAATCGCCAAAACATTAATTGAAAAGTCCAAAATTCTGCCGAAAGTCGTCTGTTTCGATCAATCCTGCGCACTCTGCGCACGTCCGCTAATCTCTATCCCGGCCATTCTTGTCGAAGACGCAAACGGTCGCGAAGAGGTTCCGGAAAATCAAATTCTGTGGCGTAAAAGTCAAATTTTCTCCGCTTTATCCGGATATCCGGACGACGTCCCGTCCGTTCGAAAAGTTCTGGAAGATCTGCTCATTGAATTTGATTTCAAAGAACCTTTTGAGAGAATTCATAACGCGATTCTTGAAGCGCAAAAAGGAAATTAGCAGAAATAACGATAAAAATCCAGCGACAATAAAAATTTACTACTGGAGACGTTCGGGGAATGATGGAAAAAATTCAGGTTTTAACGCTTGATCTGCCGAAATTCCGTATTTCGGAACAGGCTCTCGGGTGGAATATCGCGATGAATCGGCCTCCCAAAGTGGAGATTCGCAATCTCTCCGCCTCCATGCGTCCCCCGCAGGCGTTGACCGTACGAATCACGCCCCCCAATATTTCCGTCAGCAGTTTCTATTTCGGAGATCCGGAAGAATTATGCAAACCAAACGAAAAAACCGCTGAAAAAACCGGCGGAACCGCTAAGAATAATCCCAAATCCAATCTCGCGGGCAACGCTCCGTTTTCAGAAGAAGATTCCGTTCCACCCTGGGACGAAAATGCGCCGGGAAGCGCGGAAGACGACACGCTGGACGCGCCCTCCGTTCGAGACGACCGCGCGTTGGCCGAACCCGACGGCGACGCCCTGCTCCCGGACGGAGCTTTGCCCGAATCCATGGATCTGCCGGAACACGACGACGTTCTTTCCGGAGAAGAAGCCGAAGAGTCCGGAGAGGAACGGGAGGAATCCGCGGAAGACGACGATTTCCAGAGTACGCCTGAAGAAATGACGCATCTGACGCCGCCTAAAAATCTGATCAAGCTGGAAGATCGTCTGCGCTACCTGCTCCAACCGCCGCTGGAACTGCTCTGCACCGACAAGAATCTGGTCTTTCCATTCGTCCCGTTTCACTATCAGTGGGAGGGCGTTTCCTTCCTTTATTCGCGGGACGCGGCGATTCTGGCCGACGAAATGGGGCTGGGAAAAACCATGCAGGCTATCACCACCGTTCGGCTTCTCCTGCGAAACGGCGACATCCGAAACGTACTGTTCGTTTGTCCAAAACCGCTGGTAACAAACTGGAAACATGAATTTGAAGTCTGGGCCCCGGAAATTCCAGCGCTCGTCATTCAGGGAGACCGGGTCCGCAGAGAATGGCAGTGGGGGCTTCAGGACATTCCGGTCAAGATCGCCAACTATGAGCTTCTCCACCGCGACCGGGAAATTTACGCTCCGAAAAAAGGAATCCCAAAACATTTCGATCTGGTGGTTCTGGACGAATCCCAGAAAATCAAAAACGTCCGAAGCGCGACCTCCGCCGCGGCCAGAAACATCTCGCGCACGCGAAACTGGGCCATGACCGGAACTCCCATTGAAAATTCGCCGGACGATCTGGTCGGTATTTTTGAATTTCTTTCGCCGGGATACCTCACCAGCGACATGAAACCCTCCGTAATGTCGCGCGCCGTTCAGGACTACATTTTGCGCAGAACGAAAGATCTCGTTCAGAAAGACATGCCGCCGCGTCTTTACCGCGACGCCGAACTTTTCATGACCCCGGAACAGCAGGAAACCTACGTCATGGCGGAGTCGCAGGGAGCCCTGCGTCTTTCGGAAATGGGCGATTCGATCACGATCCAGCACGTTTTCGAACTGGTTTTACGTTTGAAACAAATCTGCAATTTTGACCCGTGCACCGGAGACAGCCCCAAACTCCAACGTCTTGAAGCGGACCTGGAAGAAATCGCGGCCAGCGGGCGGAAGGCCATTGTTTTCAGTCAATGGACGGAAACCATTTTTCGGCTCAGCAAACGTCTTCAGCGTTTCGGGGCCCTGGAGTACCACGGGAAAATTCCGCCCGCCGCCCGCGACGCCGTCATCCAGAAATTCAGGGAATCGCCGGACCATCACGTCCTTTTGATGAGTTACGCTACCGGCGCGGTCGGACTGAATCTTCAATTCTGCAATTACGTTTTTCTCTTTGACCGTTGGTGGAATCCGGCAATCGAAGATCAGGCGATCAACCGCGCGCACCGAATCGGCGTAAAAGGGGCCGTCACGATTACCCGTTTCCTGATGCTCAATACGATTGAAGAAAGAATCAACCGGATTCTGGAAGAAAAACGGGCCCTTTTCGAGACGATTCTTTCCGGCTCGCGTGAAAAACCTCAAAAACTGGGACTCACCCAGGACGAAGTTTTCGGCCTCTTCAAACTGAAAAGCCCCAAAGGCGTCATCAATCGGCTCTGACGCCCCAAAACGCCCCGACGTTCAGGGAGACGCCGCAGATTTCCAAGGCGGGAACGTACAGCCTTTTGAACATCCCGGTTTTTTCGACTTTGCGGATTGCGACCATATGTTGGCGATGAAAAATGAGCTTGTGGAACGACGGAAAAACCACACAAACCGAAAAACATAAAAATATGGTCAAAAGCCGAAAAACGACAATTTCCTCGATAGCGGCGTTTCTATTCGTTCCGCGCGTTTTTATCGGAAAATCCCATCAATTTTCCAATTCAGGAGCCGAGAAAAAATTTCGGAAAACAGGAGGATTTATGCAAACAGGACTTAAGAAGCAAAAGACAACAACCGTCTATTTTAACGAATACTAAACATGATCGAGGCGAGTCCCGCAACGCCAACCTTAAAAGCGATTTACGATTGAAAGCCAATTTGAGTTCTGGAACGATGGCTAAACTTGGCAAAAATGAAAACGTAACAACAGGCGCGCCATTAATTTGTTTCGCCTTAAATTGTGATTTAGCGGATATTATGGAACTTTTACCATCTGACCAATAATCGTAACGAATGAACTGCATTACAGAGGAAAATATAATGCATGCCGAAAGATTAAAAATGATTGATTTGTTTTCTGGGGCAGGAGGCCTTTCTGAAGGACTGTCTGAAGCTGGGTTTCATAGTCTGTTTGCATCTGAGATCGTGCCTGCGTATGCTCGAACATACAGGAAAAATCATCCCAACGCCTCTGTTTCTACCGCAGATATTCGTAATGCAGACGCAAACGCCATTCGAAAAGAATTGGGAATTGAGCGGGGTGAACTTGACTTAATTGCCGGCGGTCCTCCGTGTCAGGGATTCTCTATCAACGCTCCCAATAGAACCATTCTGGATGAAAGAAATCACCTGTTCAAGGAATATCTTAGATTTGTGGACGCTTTTGCGCCAAGAGCGGTATTGATTGAAAATGTTCCTGGTTTGGTATCTTTTGAACATGGAGCGACTCTTCATGCCATTTTGAACGCATTAGCGGAGTTAGGATTTGGCGCCGACGTCCGGATTCTTGGCGCTCCATACTATGGCGTGCCGCAGATGCGGTGGCGTACTATTATCCTTGGCGTCCGCGGACGAACGTTGCCTGCAGACGCATTTCCGGAACCGATTTATCATGCGCCTATTCGAGCCAACTTCACCAGTACATTTGACGGTCAATCGATTATCAAAGAGCCGTCCCCCGAGGCAGACGCCAACTTTGTTACCGTTCATGAAGCCATTGGGGATTTACCCATTCTCGCAAGCGGCGAACAAGGCTCCGCCATAAAAGAATACCGATGCGAAGCCTTTTGCGATTACCAACGCAGGGCCAGAATCGGATCTATTGGGGTGTTGAATCACGAAGCTCCTCGACTATCTCCGATAAATCTAAAACGATTGGAGTATATCAAGCCCGGCGGAAATTGGACAGATATTCCAGACGAGCTTCTGCCCAAAGGAATGCAGCGAGCCCGCAAATCGGATCATACCAAAAGGTATGGCAGGGTTTTGCCCAACGGCTTGGCTTCAACGATTTTGACCAAATGCGATCCTCACTGGGGCGCGTTCTTTCATTATGAGCAGAATCGTTCTTTTACAGTACGCGAGGCTGCGCGCTTACAATCGTTTCCTGACCACTTTGTCTTTACAGGTAATTTGGCCGAGCAATTTGCACAGGTTGGCAACGCAGTTCCGCCGCTTTTGGCGCAGGCTGTTGGTTTATCGCTAAAATCGATATTAGAAACGAAGGATTAACAAATGTCAGGATATATTTCGGAATTCTTTGGCTACCGCGCGGAGGATGGTTCTCCCGACGCCTCACAGAATACAGCAAAGCAAGTTTGCCCGTTTCTTGCTTCATATTGCACAAAAGCGCTTGGCGATAAAACGAATCGTACCCTGTCCGGCGTATGCGCTGTCAGACAGGTCGCCGCGGGTTCTCCTGCTGTTATCTGTTGTCCCAATAGAATTTATGCAGAGAACTACAAAATGCTGTCTACGATTGCGTTAAAAGCATTCGGAAAAGAGTACAAACTATATGCAGGCCGTCTTGCTGTTGAACAGGCAAAACAAGAGGGCGGAGCGATTGCCGTTTTTGGGCACGGATGGGGCGGCGAGCTTCCGTTGCCAAAACGACAAGGAAAAGGTTTGTATTATGTTGACTGGATTTTAGCCCAATTAGATAAAACTGGAGAACTGGTAGAATTTACAGCTATTGAAGTTCAGACGATTGATACAACGGGCTCTTACCGAAATGCAAGATAAGCATTAATCGAACATCACGAAATTCGAAAAGATACCGTTGGACTGAATTGGGAAAATGTCTCTAAGAGAATTATTCCTCAGATAATCTATAAGGGGCAGGTTTTGCAACGGGAAGAACTTTGCAGAAGCGGTCTTTACTTTGTTTGCCCAAAACCTGTATATGACCGTGTCCTCGAGCGTTTAGGCGGTAAAACCAGGTTGCCGCAGTTTCCAACACAACCGGCGGCAATTCACTTTATTGCATATGACTATTTATCAGATGCGCCGACAGAGGATGGCAGTATTACGCCGTTAGGCGTAATTGAAGAATACTGTACAACAGTCTACAAAGTACAGGAAGCTTTTTCGGCGGTAGACCTGCCTGATCAGAATGTCTATCGAGACGCAATACGTCGGTCGCTATATGATTGAAAGGGGTGAATAATATGTTGCTCAGGAAGGTTGCGATACACAAGTATAAAAGTTTTCTAACAGAACAGTCTTATACAGTTGAGGAACGTATACCCCGTTTCCTGGCGCTCAATACGATTGAAGAGAGAATCAACCGGATTCTGGAAGAAAAACGGGCCCTTTTCGAGACGATTCTTTCCGGCTCGCGTGAAAAACCTCAAAAACTGGGACTCACCCAGGACGAAGTTTTCGGCCTCTTCAAACTGAAAAGCCCCAAAGGCGTCATCAATCGGCTCTGACGCCGAAAATCCGCCGCAACAGTTCGGGAAACGGCGGCGTTTTTTCTTAAAATCTGGCGATTTTCACGTAGCGCAGAAACTCTTTTTCCAGTTTTTCAACCGGACCAAAAATCGACTCGAAATTCTCAAGCCGCTCTTCATGAGAATCCCAGATTAAAATTGGTTTTTCTCCCATCTTACGCGCGTATTCAAGATATTTTTCCGGGCGCGTTCTGATGAGGAACCAGGTCAGGGTCCACGCTTCCGCATACGCGTCCTGAACCGTTCCCGCCGTCTGAAAAAGAGAATCGTTTGTCAGAAGCTGTTCCAGTCGGCCTTCCGGACGTCGGGAAAGATTTTCCTTAAAATACGGGAGCCAAAACGGATTCGGACGCCCGATTCCGCTCCAACCTTTTTCCCTCTTCAGATTGGGCGATTCAAAAAAAAGGGCGATTCCTTCGTTAAACCAGAGCGGAACGTCCCCAAATCTGTTCGCAAGCCCGCGATTATGGGCGAGCTGGTGAACCGCCTCGTGAATGATCGTCGCAACCTGTTTCTCCGCGTTGGGACGCCGCAGAATTTCACGGGTAAACGTCAGGAAATTCACGTTGGAATCGGGCGATTTCGGCGAACGCTCCGCCTTCTCCCCCGCCTCCGTCTCGCGGCCGCTCAAATCGTAACAGACAATTCGATTCGTCTGAAAACTGTAGTACGCAATCACGGAACTTCCGACGGTCTCGCCCTGCGATTCCGCAAAATCCTGATATTCCCGACGGTTCGGAAAAATCAGACAGAAAAGCGGAAATTCCGGTTCCTTAAGCTCAAAACCGCGGTTCGTCCAGTACTTCTCAAACGCCGAGTAAAGCCGCTCCAAAAGCAAACCATTCCAGCGGGCGTATTCGCGGGACGTTTTGAAGAATATTACGAAATGCGCCGTTTTCTGAACGCGAAAACCGGCCGGAAGTCGTTCCAGAAGATACTCGGAAAGCTCGTCCTGCGTCATGGGAGTAAATTCAAGAGAATTACGGGTCGCTTTTTCAATCATCTCGTATTCAATCGGATGAATCGCCCCGGTTCGCTCCTGAAGAAGAATGCTCTTATCCTGCGCGACGACGAGAACGCGCCCCACGCTTTCAATCGGCTCCGAATCCGGTTCCGAACGCCAGACGACGGTATCCAGCGCCGACGCGCGGAATACGATTGAGAACAGCGCGAAAAAGAATGTCCAGAAAAAAAAACTCCTCGCGAGCGCTCCCAATCTTTGAAGAAAAATCCCCAAACAGCCCCTAAAAGATCTGAAAAAAAACGCTTTGCGTTTCACGACGTCGCTCTCCCGTTTCTATCGGCAAAATTGAAATTTCTTTTATTTTAATCTTTTTGAATCAAGACGTCAAGAAAATTTTGCCTTTTTTTAATCGCGCAACTGGAAAAAGACACGAAAAACAAACGACGCGCCATCCGCAATTCCGCGTCTTAAAAAGCCAGGATTTCACAATCCGCAAAACGGCGAAACTTTTACGATTATGTCAATTGATTTA
>CAZWOV010000108.1:0-8505 GCA_964635645.1 uncultured Planctomycetaceae bacterium
TGCGCCGTCGCCGTTGAAGAAGCCATGAAATGATTTTTCAACGCAATTGGATTGCGAACGGCAAACGAACGCTTTCCAGGCCGTTTGCCGTTGAATTATTCTAAAAACTGAATCCGTGAAACAGAACGTGTCTTGGGCATGTTCTGTTTTTGCGTGAAATACTTTCGGAATTTTTGCCTTGTTGGAGCTTGAATTCAAATGATTTTTCATCTGTTTTCATGTTTTTATTACGGCAATCCAGATTTCGGAAATTTTCGTAAAACTTTACTTTACGGTTTTTCAAAGTTCTTGTTTTTCGTCCGTCCTTTTTCGTAAAGGAGCAGATTATGAAGAAACTGTCTCGTGTTTTGGCTCTTGGTTTTCTTGTTGCTTTGAGCGGTTGCGTGGTAAAGGTAGAAGATTCTTCGTCTCAAGTTTCTCAGGAAGAGATTCATAAGATAGATATTACGCCTAATCCTGCGAATAAACCGTCTCTTCATATTGTTCTTCCCGACTCCTGTCCTGTTCCGGACGGTATGACCGTTGAGGAATCGACGGGAAAAATTTTCCTGAACGTTCCCAATTTTGCTCCCGTCAATGCCGACGGTTCGCGTCAATATCCGGCGCGGCTTGGAGTTTTTGATAAAATCGGCAATTTTGAACTTTTGATGGAATATCCAAACGCTCCTGATTCTGGAAAAGCGGGGCCGATGGGACTGGATTTTGGTCCGGACGGTAATCTTTATGTCGCGGACAATCAGTTTTTTTCCAGTAATCCGAGCGGAAAGTATCCTTCCCGTATTCTTCGCGTTGAAATGAAGGACGGAAAACCGACCGGAAAAATCGACGTAGTCGCCGTCGGGCTTCGTCTGGCCAACGCGATTCTTATTCACGAAAATTTTGTTTACGTCAGCGACACGAACATCGATTTGACCGAAAATCCAGGAAAGTTCGGTTTGGGAATTATCTGGCGTTTTAAACTGGAGGATATTCTCAATGCGAAAGAGCCGATAAAAGTTGATCCTACCGTAAAAAACGGCGTCGCGCTTGACCCGTGCGCGTGGGTCGTCGGGGAAACGAAAAAGATCGGACGCGGCGATAATTCTTCTTTCGACGGTCTGACCTGGGCCTGGGGCGCTCTTTACGCCGGAAATTTCGGCGACGGGCAAATGTACCGCATTGAAACAAATGAAGATGGGACTGCAAAAGTCGAGGTTGCGCTGGACGACGAGGCGTATCATTGCTGCGATGGGATTTTCTACGACGAAAAAACCGATAAGATCTACATTAACGACAGTCAGGCCAACGCAATTCGTACTTTGTCGCGTACCGAAAGCGGAGAACACGTCGCGGGATGGCTTTGGGTCAACGACGACACAAATGGAGAAAACGGTCTTCTTGATCAACCGGCGGAATGCGTCGCAGTGGACGGCGTCCTTTATGTCGCTAATTTCGACTGGGCTTTTCCCGGATTGAAAAATACGGCGAGTTGCGACAAACCCTACTCAATTTCAGCGATTGCGATTGGAACGCAATCAGACGCCGAGCTTGCGAAGGAGGGGGGTTTTGCCATCGCGGAAGAATCCCCGAAGGTCGAAGAAGCTCCGAAGGTTGAAGAAACGCCGAAGGCTGAATAAACGGCGAGTCATGGACGTTTTGAGTCGGTTAATTTTGGGGCGGCTTGAGACGGTCCATGAATTGGAAACGAAAATTCGTATTTTTCTCATGAGATTGTCTTTTCAGAAAGGAAAACCAATGACGACATCTTCTAACGCGGCGTCGGCCGTAAAAATTCTTTCACCGCAGAAAGTTCTGAATGCATATTATCTGGATACCCGGTGGCGTCTTCTTGAAACGGCCGCGATGCTTGACCGTCTACAGCGCGGAGAGATTGCGTATCCGGAAGACGAGAGTGCGAAAACGGATCTGCGCGCAAATATTCTTTTTAGGGCGTTGGCTATTCTTGCCTCCGACTCTGCGGAACCGAATCGAACGGAACGCCTTTTGACGCTTTTTACTGAATTGGATCCCAAAGAACGCGGCGGGCGGTAAATCAGGTCGGCTCTTGATTTCATTGCATTTTGCAAAAGATATTTCGCTTTCAGAAAATAGAGAAAGGATTAGATCATGTTCATTATTCAGCCGCACTATCACGCCATTGCCCGCACGGCTCAGGATTACGAAAGAATGGCGCAGTCAGGCGTTCTTTGCGTTGCGGAACCGGCGTTTTGGGCGGGGTTTGACCGTAAATATCCAGAAACGTTTATCGATTATTTTCGTCAGATTACGGAATTTGAGCCGACTCGCGCCGCGCAGTATGGAATTACTCATTACGCCTGGGTTGCCGTAAATCCAAAGGAAGCCGAGAATCCTGAATTGAGCGACGTCGTGTTAGAGCACATGCCGGAGTTTTTCGAAAAACCGAATGTTCTCGGCATCGGCGAAACGGGACTGCATCTGTCGAGTAAAAACGAATGTGAGATTTTTGAAAAGCAGGTCCAATTGGCCGTAGACTATGGGCAACTTCTTCTTATTCATACGCCGCATCTCCATGACAAACTTTACGGAACAAAAAAGATTCTTGAAATTCTGGATGGTTTCAAGAACCTCGATCCGGATAAAGTCTGGATTGACCACGTGGAAGAACACACGATTCGTTTAATTCGTGAAAAAGGGTACTGGACAGGATTTACGCTTTATCCGATTACGAAGTGTACCGCGACTCGGGCATGCGATATGCTTGAAGTTTACGGGTGGGATCGGATGCTGATTAATTCTTCCGCAGACTGGGGACCGAGCGATCCGTTTACACTTCAGGAAGCCATTCTCGAGTTCCGCCGCCGCGGTTATTCCATTCAGGACGCAACAGAAATCTTTTTCAATAATCCGTGCCGTTTCCTTGGTCAGAATCCGAAATTCAAATTTAAACCAATACGAATTGAAGAAGAGGAATAAAGATTAATGGCGAAAGTTCTGTTATTCTGCGAAAAGCCGCCGTTTGGCGCTTTGTGCAGAATAGCAGACGAACGGCGTTTCGAGTCGATATTGGATATGAAACGAGGGATTACGAACTGTGCGTTTTAAAAACCGCAGTCTATTTTCCAATGTTCAACCGCATATTGCCATTCGGTCCAGGCGGCGCAAACTTCTGCGGCAATCCAACAGATTTCTTCCCATTGCGTTTCCGACAATTGATCTCTCATGAGGCTTCGCAACCGATAGCCGTCGAGAGTCGGGACGCCTTTTTCATTTCGAGGCGCCTGAAGAAACAGGGCGAAAAAGTCCTGAGATTTTCCCGGTTCGTGATTCCAATCGCAAACGTTTCGATTAATTCGGCAACGGCGAATCATTTTTTCTACGATCTGTTCTTCCGTCAGTAATTCTTTTTCCACGTTTTGATTTCCTGAAGCGTTTGAAAATTTTAATTGACGAACGGAACCATCCCATTCGTCCAGCTGTTTTTTAACGTCCAGCTTTAAGCGATACGCAAAATTCCGGTAGACTTCGCTCGAATTATCCGTTTGAGAATCGGAGCTGATTGGTTTTTCGAGACGCGGGAGCTGCGTTTTCTGCGGCAGAACGGCGGAATCATTGGAAATGAGAGAGTTTTTATTTTGTTCGGAAACAGACGGTGAAAAATTTTCTTTATGAAAAACTTCTTCCTTTTTGCCAATTTCAGCCAAAAATAGCGGGACGGGTTCAGGAGGAGATTCCGGCGGCAATAAATGAAATCGAATACGGTAAAGTTTACCTTCCGGATTTATTCCATAAATTTTATCGAGTTCTTTTCTGAGTTCATCGATGGTTGAAAAACCGTCGGGAATCGCGTCCTGGTCGGTCAAATTATCCAAATAAACCTCATCCACGGAATCAATCCAGATCGGACCAACTCCGGGGATAAAATTTTTTTGATTTGAATGAATCCTTAAATGTTTCCAGAACCGCAAGGTTTGCGTTTTTTTCCCAAGTTGGATATCTTTAAGGAATTTCTTTTTGAACATTAACATAAGAACGCGTTTTATTGGAAAAGATTATTCCTCTTCGTCGTCCCAATCTTCGTCGTCTTCATCGTCGTCGTCCCAGTCGTCGTCCTCGTCTTCGTCGTCCCAGTCGTCGTCATCCTCGTCTTCATCGTCCCAGTCTTCATCGTCGTCATCCCAGTCGTCGTCTTCGTCGTCCCAGTCGTCGTCATCCTCGTCTTCGTCGTCGAATTCCTCGTCCCAGTCGTCGTCCTCGTCTTCGTCGTCCCAATCGTCGTCTTCGTTATCGTCGTAGGAATTACGACCCATCATCTGACACGGGGGAAGCGTAAATGATTCATTCAATGAAGTATCGTCAGCCGAATCAAAATAGAATCCGTTTTCAGAAAACGACTTACGCATAGTATTCTCCTTAACTGTTTTCAGGTAAAAGCAACATGAAAAAATTAAAACTTGAAACACGTACCAAACGTTTTTTAGACGACTAAACGCTTTTTCGGCGCTTGACCGATTTTTCTTGCGTAAGTTTTCTGAAAAACGATTGTTTTTGGTGATTTTTTACCAAAATTCCCGAAGCGTATCGTTGAGGGCCGTTCAACAGGTTCAAATGCGGCTCAGGGAATTTCGATTTTAGGGCGGCGTTTAACGTAAACGTTCGTCGTCCGTTCTTCGCGCGAAGAGTTGAAATCGGTGCGGCGTGGAATCAGTTTTCTTCAGCGTTTGTCGAAGCAAAATCAACCGGAGGGAGTTGAAGGAGGCTTTTGAGGCCGAATACTTCGAGGAATTTTCTGGTTGTTCGGTAAAGCCGCGGCCGCCCGAGTTCGGAACTGCGACCCGCGATACGAATCAGATCTTTTCCCAGGAGCTGACGCAGGATTTCCATGCATGACTGCACGCCGCGGATCGCTTCGATTTCCGCGCGGGTCGCCGGGGTATTGAACGCTTCCCGATACGCGATGACGGCGAGAGTTTCCATCGCGGGGGGCGAAAGTCGAATTTCAGGGATTTCCTGATTTTCCACTCCTCCCTGACGGCAGAGCCGACGCAGCCAGGGGGTGAATTGGGGCCGGGTTCGCAATTGGAAACCGCGCGCGAATTCCAGTATTCGGAAGGCGGTGTGGGACGCGTCGTAGATTTTGTTTAAACGAGCGATCGCTTCTATGATTTCGGCCGTGTTTTCGACGCGCAGGAATTGAGCGAGGCGCCGAATGCTCAAAGGTTCGCGCGTTAAAAAAAGGAGCGTTTCCAGCGATTGAAGCAACGGAGTTCGGTTGAAAAAGGAATCGTCCGGTATTTCCGACTCTTCGGGAAGATATCCTTCGCCGTATTGCGAAAATAAAGTTTCCGCTTTGCGTTCCGCGCCGCGGGCGGAATCGGAGGACGGGAACGGGGACGCGGATTGGAAACTCCGACGCGGCGAATCCCCTGAAAAAAGGACGCCGGAATCGATTGCTTTTCCGCGAGGAGGAAAGGCGGCGAAACAACGGCGGCGCGATTGGTTTTTTCGGCGAACGGAACGCTGAAGCCGCGCTTTCACACAGGGAACGAAAACTGCGGTGCGTTTTTTCATGATTCTTCAACTCTCCGTTCGGTAAATTACGTTGGCGACTGTTGAGGATATTTTGATATCAAGGACAATTTCATTTTCATAGTATAGTCAAATTTTTGTATTCTGAAAAGGCGGGATACATAAATATTTTTACTTTTTGGGGAAATTTTTACGAAATTTTTTCATTCAGGATACGGATTGGTTTACTTCCTTATTTTAAAATTGGGTTTTTATTCCCGTCGGCCCTTGAAAAAAAGAAATTTTGGAGTATACTGAAATAGAGAATTTAAATGAAGGAGAATTTTATGAAAGCCAGCCTACGTATGCTTAATTCCAGTTTTTTTCGAAGTTTGATCTTCGCTTCGGTTTGTTTGTTTTGGGATGTTTCCGCGGCTTTGACGCAGGAAGACGGTTTGTTTCATGCCGCGCCCGTTCAGATTTCGGAAAATACGTATTTGATAGCGCCGCATGAAAATTCCGTGGTCGTGGTGAGTCGGCTCTGGTTGATTCTGAAAGGCGAACTTCCGGAAGAAACTCTCCATAATGGGAAGCCTGTGAAGTGGGACGAGCATTTTGCGGAAGGAATTCATGTCGGGATTTTACGGCTTGATTTGGGAATGCAGAATCTGAAAATAGGCGATCATGAATTTCAATTTGTTCTTGGACGCAATGAGAAGGACCACGCCGGGCCGAACGATTGGCTGGTTTATCGTCTGCACAATATGAAACCTGGCCCGAATCCGTGCATGAGATGCCACGAGAGCCAAAGACGGGACGACGGAAAAGTGAAGATAGGCGCCTTAATGTCGCCGGAAAACGCCTGTTTCAAATGCCATATCAGGGAAAAAATCGACGTTCAGCATTCGAACACGAAACTGAACGAGGATTGGAAAGAGAAGTGCAGCGAATGTCATTTTATTCACGCGTCGCCGCATAAATATCTCCTTCGTCAGCCGCGCGAAACGTATCTGAAGGACCCTTCGATTAAGACGGCTCCCAAAAAATGACTTTTGGGCCGCGTCGGCGCCTGAAACGCAGGGCCGCGCGTGACGTCGGGGCCGCTTTCGTAGCGCGGGGGGTGTTTTCGTAACGGGCCGTTCGGGTTAAAGGCCGTTTTTTTTGAAACGGCGGCGGAAATAATACCGGACGGCGCGTCAGTTTTTTCTTTTTTTAGTAAAATTTTCTGTTTGGGGGCTTTACTTTTCTTTTTTCTGTGTTAAATTAGAGAAAAAAGAGGCGTCCAATTGGGCGCTGGACCTTCCTTTTTGTTCAGGAGATTGTTTATGAAAATCACTTTCAAAACGCTGTTTTCAGTTTTTTCGGCAGCGGTATTTGCCGGATCGTTCGTTTCGCAGTCGTTTGCCGAAGTCGCGTTGACGAAAGCCTTTACGGACAACGCGGTTCTTCAGCGCGGCGTTCCGGTTTGCGTTTGGGGTTCGGCGGACGCCGGTGAAAAAGTTGCGGTTTCGTTCGGCGGCAATACCGTAGAAACGACCGCGAGCGAATCCGGCAACTGGAAAGTTTATCTTCCGGCCATGCCGGGTACGTTTGAGGGAAAAGAACTTGCGGTGAAAGGTGCGTCCAACGAGATTACGTTGCGTAACGTCGTAGTTGGTGAAGTATGGATCTGTTCGGGTCAGTCCAACATGGAGCAGCCGTTGAATTCCTGGGGTCAGCCGCGTCTTGCCTGTTCGGAAGAAGAATTTACCGGCGACTACGGTTTTGTTCGCTTTAACCGCGTCAAGCACGAAACGAGCGCGACGGATTGCCAGGAGGTTCATTCCGCCGGTTGGCAGACGTGCCGGGACAATGTTCAGAAAGACTGCACGGCGTGCGGATTTCATTTTGCCGTAAGACTGTCGAAAGAACTCAACGTTCCGATTGGTCTGATCGATTCCAACTGGGGGGGGAGCAACATCAACAGCTGGATTCCCGACGACGGTTGGAATAACGTGCCGGAAACCGTCGAACCTGGAAAGAATCTTATTGCGCAGCGAGCGGCGGACATGGCCGCGGGTAAACCGTGCGGCTATCATCATGCTGGCGGAATGTATTACGCGATGCTTTCGCCCTGGAAAAATTACACGGTGAAAGGTATTCTCTGGTATCAGGGATGCTCGAATGCGGGCGAGGGAGAATTTTACTATTTCAAGCAGAAAGCCATGATTTTGGAATGGCGTAAAATTTGGGGCGACGTTCCGTTTTATTGGGTTCAGCTTGCTAATTTCCGTGCGCATGAATCGGATCCGAACAGCGCGGGGTGGGGATTCGTTCGCAACGGTCAGACGATGTGCATGGAAGTTCCCAGGACCGGTCAAGCCGTCATTATTGATATTGGAGAAGAAAAGGACATTCATCCGCGTAATAAATGGGACGTTGGGAATCGTCTGGCGCGTTGGGCTCTTGCCAACGATTATGGAAAAGAGGGCGTCGTTTTCTGTTCGCCGATGCTGGAAAGCGTTTCGTTTGACGGCGCGAAAGCTATCGTGAAGTTTAACAATACGGGAAGCGGTTTGGTTGTTGCGAAGAATATCGAGCGCCAGGGGATCGAGTGCGTCGAGGGTGCGCCGAATTGTTTCGCGGTTGCTGGAGACGACAAAAACTTTAAATGGGCCAAAGCCGAGATTGTCGGGAAAGATACGGTCGTTCTGACCTGCGACGACGTTCAGGAACCCAAATTCGTTCGATTCGCTTTCCAGAATAACCCCAGGGACTTTAACCTTTATTCGAAGGAAGGCTTACCGGCTACTCCGTTCCATACGGATAAATAATTTTGCAGACGAGGAGAGCTTTTTTTGAGAAGAAGCTCTCCTTTTTGTAGAAAGCGGGAGTTGAAACGCCTGAAACCGTATTGTTGCGTTCGGGGGCTTTCGTTACGCGGCCTTCCGCTTTTCTCTGACATTCCGGAGAATAAAATTTTGGCTTCGTACTTTCTTGTTATTTTTCCTCTGATTTTTAGACAGAAAGGATCTTTCAATGTCTTTTTCAACCGAAATG
>CAZWOV010000109.1:0-5005 GCA_964635645.1 uncultured Planctomycetaceae bacterium
TGCAGCAGGGCGCGTTCAATTATCTTTTGAAACCCCTCGATCTCAAGCAACTTCGCGCCGTTGCCGAAAAAGCGGCTGAAAGCGCGTCGCTGAAACGGACGAATCTTGAACTTCAATCGCGTCTGGACGAAAAATTCGGATTTGAAAAGCTGGTCGGGAACAGTCCGGAAATGTGCGCAATCGTCGAGAAACTGCGGCGAATATCTCCTACGAACACCACTGTTCTGATCCAGGGCGCAACGGGAACTGGAAAGGAATTAATTGCTCAGGCCATTCATCAGAACAGTCCGCGAAAAAACAAGCCGTTCGTTGGTTTGAACTGCGCCGCTCTCAGCGATAATTTACTTGAAAGCGAACTCTTTGGACATGTCAAAGGAGCCTTTACGGGAGCGATTGCCGACCGAATGGGAAAAATTGAGTATGCAAACGGAGGAACCCTCTTTCTGGATGAAGTCGGCGACATGCCGATGGCGACTCAAATCAAATTGTTGCGCGTATTGGAAGAAAGCGAGATTACCAGGGTCGGTTCCAACACGCCGATCAAGGTTAACGTGCGTCTGATTTCCGCCACAAACCGCGATCTGACGGGCGCCATTAAAGCCGAAACTTTCAGAAGCGACCTTTACCATCGTCTGAAAGTCGTTTCTATTCGTCTTCCCGCTTTGGTAGAGCGTTCCGGCGACATTCCGGTCCTGCTTGATCATTTCATCCGTTTCTTTTCCGAAAAACATCAGAAACCTATCCGAGGAATGACCGCCGCCGCCAGAAAGTATCTTCTTCAATACGATTATCCCGGAAATGTTCGTCAACTCCGAAATATGATTGAAAGCATGGTGGTCATGGATTACGACGGCCTGCTCAATGTGGACGACCTTCCGGAAGAACTGGACGGAATCGTTTCGCCGGAAGAACGCAAACGCGCGGAAAAAGCCGCGGCGGAAGAGTTGCGGCGTTTCCAGGAAACGCATCCCGCCGCGATTGACGATCAAACAAACGGCGAATCGAATCGGAACGCGGAAACTTCCCGTTCTCATTCCTGGGACAATACGGAAGTAAAATCCAGCAAAAAAAACGTCATTTTTCTTCCGTCGGAAGAAACCCCAAACGGCGCGAAAAACGTTTCCGCTTCAGGACTTGCCGCGTATATTGGCAAAACCATGGAAGAACTCGAGCTGGACTTCCTGCGCGCCACTCTCGAACATACTCATGGAAACCGCGAAGAAGCGGCCAATCTTCTGGGAATCAGCGAACGAACGCTTTATCGAAAGCTGAAAGACGGAAAATAAACCGAACACTACGAAAATATTTATCGAAAGCCTGAATTTAACCGATTCAGGCTTTCGACTCAAACACGCTCAATTTTCTCAACGTCTCCGAAGCAGAACAGTCAGAAAAAATGGCCCGCCAAGTAGCGACGTCAGAAGCCCAACGGGAATTTCGTCCGGAAAAATTACCGTTCGCGCAAATGTATCGCAAAAAATCAGCAGAATTGCTCCTCCCAAAAATGAAACGGGAAAAAGAAGCCGATGACAGCTTCCAACAAACTGCCGCGCAATATGCGGAACCATAAGTCCTAAAAATCCAACGGGACCGCAAACAGAAACCACAGACGCAACCATAACGGAAGCGGCGGCAAGCAGGAAAATTCTCTTTTTTCGAATTTGAACCCCGCGCGTTTGCGCGATTTCGTTCCCCATGCAAAAAAGATCCAGCTCACGATAATTCATGAAAAGAAGCGCCAGAGTGGGAACGCTCCAGAAAAAAAGCAACAAAACTGCCGGATAATTTCCTCCGCGGTCAAGACCTCCCATCGTCCAGCGAAGCATTCGAATTGTCTGCGTTGGATCGCCGACATACTGAAGAAGCATAATCAGACTGGAACAGAGAAAACTGACCGCGACGCCCGCCAGCAAAATATCCGCCTCGCTCATCTTTTGCGCCAAATACGCAATCATGAAAATGAACGTAAGAGCAACCAGAGCGCCGCCAAATGCCGCGAAGACTACCGGAGAAACCACAAAACGGAAAATTTAAAAACCTTTCGGATAAAAATTACCGGCAAGATTCGGCGCCAGAAAAAAAAGAAGAGATACTCCAAGAGACGCGCCGGCGGAAATTCCAAGCGTAGAAGGAGTCGCCAGCGGATTCCGAAAAACTGCCTGAAAAACCAACCCGCCGACAGCCAAACAACCTCCCGACACGAATGCGCAAAGAACGCGTGGAACTCGGAGATTCCAGAAAACCCAATACCAATCGCCAACGCGCGGACCAATAAACGGAGCCAACGTCAACGTCGCCAAAAAGAACAACAAAAGAAAAATCAGGAAACGCATCTCAAAATAAAGCGACCCCCCAAACACGATCAAGAAATAAAAAAAGCGAGGGACGGGATTCGAACCCGCGACGTCCAGCTTGGGAAGCTAGCATTCTGCCACTGAATTACTCTCGCATGATTTCTTCAGTTTACTCTTTTTTTATTTTAAGTCAAGGGGGGGACGGCCTCTTTTTTCGAATTTCAATTAAATTTGTCAAATTTCGCGACAATCGTCAGAATACGGAGTCTCCTGCCGCCGCGCGGTACGCTCCGCCGTCCTCCTGTCGAAACCCCGCGCGGGATCGGCTACTCGCCGTCCGTAAAAACCATGGGAGTCAACAGAGGATCCGTCTCTTTTCCCGTTAAGAACTTCAACGGAGCCCCGCTCGCGGCATGCCAAAGCTCTTCCGGAGACGCAAAACCAAGCTGTGAAACATGTTTCCAGTCTTCCCAGAGCGATTTCGCGGCGCCGGCCAGCATATTAGGATTCCCCGCAATATGCAGTTTCTTTTCCGGCGTCAGAATAACGTCCCCGCCGATGTGCGTATGATAGGCGCCCGGTTCTTTTCCCGCATACTGCGTAGCGTCGCTGATGAGGAACGTTTTGCCGCGTCCTTTGATTCGATAAAATACTTTAAGCATTTCCGGAGGCAAATGAAAACCGTCGCCAATCATCGAAACCGCAAGCCGGTCTTCCGCAAGAACAGACCAGATCGGATTCGCGTGACGATCCAGAAGCTGCGCACAGGCGTTTCCAAGATGAGTCGCCAGAACGGCTCCAGCCTTGACTGCCGCGCCAATCTGTTCCGCCGTCGCGTTGGTATGCCCAAGCGCCGCCAGAATACCGTGAGCTTTCAGAATTGAAATGAAGCGCGAAACATCGCCGGCATGAGGACTGAACGTCATGATTCGGATTCTCCCATTCGCCGCTTCCTGCCACCGGGAAATCCGGCGTTCCGTTTCCAAATCCTCTATTGAAAGCACGTCCTCTAACGGATGCGCTCCCCGGTATCCTTCTTCCGGCGAAATAAACGGACCTTCCAGATGATAATACGGCGCGACGGCAACGTCTTTCAACAATCCCGACCGTTTCTCCAATTCCGCCTTCCGGCGATATTCCTCCAAACGTTCAAGCTGTCTGAAAATCGTTTCCGAACTATTCGTAACGAGCGTCGGTACCGCGCACGTCGTTCGATGCGTCCAAAGGGCGCGAAGCGCCTGGATATAATCCGCATATTCAATCTTCGAATCGTTAAAATCCACGCCGCCAAAACCGTTCGTCTGAATATCGACCAGCCCCGGGGCAATCCGTCGCAAGCCGGTTTCATACGGAATCTCAGTCAATACGTCTCCTTCAATCTGAATAGACCGGCCGTCCCAGAGAATCCCTTTCATTTTTCACTCCTCGCGTTCGCGTTTCGACTTTAAATTTGATTTCAATCAGCTTACGCCTGTTTTTAGTTTACCCGATATGAAAAAAAGTTCAAGTCCCCGGGAAAACTTTTGCGACGAAAAAAGAAAAACCGTTTTTCATTTATTTTCAGGAAAAATTTAGTTTTCACGAAACAGAAACTGAAATTTCTTCTTTTTTAATAAAAAAAAACTTTTTTGAAAAAATTTCTCTCAAAATATTTGACTTACGGCCCAAAATATTGTCTAATTCAATAAAGAACTGAAAATATCCAATTTGAGAAAGCATGGAGGTCTCCCAATGATCCGATACATTATGAACGTCCCAAAGACGGAACGCGCGTCTTTCGAAATCGCCTGGAGTCATTCCGCTGCGTTCTCTTTCCCATTCATCCTCGAACTGTGTCTCCTTGTTTCCAGTTCATCGATTCTTAACGCGCAGGGAACCATGATCGTTCCGTTCGGACAAAACCGGGAAGTGGGACCGGCTCACGAAACATACCGTTTTCCATACCGCGAAAACTACGTCATGCTTCCGCTGACAAACGGTTCCATTTCTGAAAACGGCGGCAAAACCGTCGTCGTGAACAAGCCGGTCTCGATTCATTCCAAACGTCCGACCGTCATCCCACTCGGAAACGGAGCCCCGAACGTTTCGCCAACGCCCGTCGTCCCTCAGGGATTCAACGGAGGATACGTTATGCGCCCAAATCCGAAACAACCGCAAAACGAACGCGCCGAAAGCTACGCTTTCCCAAGTCAACGCCGCCGCGAGCTTCCGCCCGTTTCAAACTGCCCAGTAACGGCGATTGCTCCGCACTCAGAAACGCAGGCGTCTTCAAACGCAAATTACTCCGCGTCCCCCACCTTCCCGCTGACCGCTCCGCAAAATAATTCCGTTCTCGTTCCGCAACAAACGGTCGAAACGTTTTCCACGCCCCTCCATACCGAAAACGATCATTCAGTTTTGTCTCCAAACGCCCCGAAATCTTCGGCTACGCCCGTTCCTTCAAAAAACGAAACGACCGCCGGAAATCCATACGTCCCTCAAACGTCCTCAGAGTCCCAATCCAGCGTACGTTCCGAAGAAACTGCCGGAACGAATTACGGTAACGGTTCACAGTACGGCTCCGGAAGCGAAGCGAACTCAAACTCCGGAACGAATTACGGTAACGATTCACAGTACGGCTCCGGAAGCGAGACGGAATCGAACTCCGGAACAAACTACGGTAACGGTTCACAGTACGGCTCCGGAAGCGAGACGGAATCGAACTCCGGAAC
>CAZWOV010000109.1:5105-8470 GCA_964635645.1 uncultured Planctomycetaceae bacterium
CAGTACGGCTCCGGAAGCGAGACGGAATCGAACTCCGGAACGAATTACGGTAACGGTTCACAGTACGGCTCCGGAAGCGAGACGGAATCGAACTCCGGAACGAATTACGGTAACGATTCACAGTACGGTTCCGGAAGCGAGACGGAATCGAACTCCGGAACAAACTACGGTAACGATTCACAGTACGGTTCCGGAAGCGAGACGGAAAATTCTCCCATGTTCACGACCAATCCGCAAAGCGCCTGGCAAACTCCAAATTCAACCAACGGTTCTTCCAGCGCCGATTTATCCGCAAACAAGGATTCAAACGGGGACGAAGTCTCTCCCATGATCGATACGCGCTCGCAATACTCATCGGTTCGGCAGGCTATTCAGAGTTCCAAACTTCCGCTCCAATCACAAACGGAAAGTTCTCTCTCCGTTCCTCAACAGCCGCAGGCAACTTCACGATCTCCCCTCAAAGATTCGTTTTCACACTGGAATTCCGTGGAAGTACGTCCGCGGCGCCGGGTCAACGGCGAAGCTTCCAGCGCGACTCTGCCGATTGAAACCGAGGAACCCCCGCGGCAGTTTCAAGAGACTCTTCCCAAAATTCCAACTCAACTTCCCCCTCCCGATCCCCAATCTTCTCCGAAATACTCCCCCCAACGGACGTCCGAGGGACGTAAAGTCTGATTTTCGATTCAGATTCTGCCAATATTTTGCCTGAAAATTTAACAGAATTCCCAGGCGAATGTTTTTTATTAAAAAAATTAAAAAAAATTCGCCTTCACGGTAAAAAAAGCGCCGTCTATGCCTTGTAGAAATTTTCAAAAAAGGTAAAATAAGAATAAGTATTTTATTTTTTGAATTTTTTAAATTTCCAATTTCATATGGCGGCTGAATCAGTCAAACTCGACCCTTCGACAATCCCTAATTCAATCGAAGCTTCCAGCGTTCAGAGTTCGGGTATGTCCTTAAATTCGACGTCGGCGACGATCTCGCTCGTCGAACAATCTGAAAATCCACCTTTCGACGCTCTTCAGACGCCCGTTTCAAAGCAGGAACGTTCTCTGCAGAAAAAATTTCCAAATCCGCAGACAATGGAAGAAACTCCATTCATACCCCGGAAAAGATCGGAAGCTCTCGACGCAATTATTGGCCGTATGTTCCTTTCCGGTCTTTCCAGATTTCTGAGCGGGGCCACGTCCTGCTGGTTCTCTCAGCCCGACGTCTGTCAGCGCGTCTACTATGCGAACCATACCAGTCATCTGGACATTCTGGTAATCTGGTCCGCTCTGCCCGACTATGTTCGCCGTTACGTCAGGCCTGTGGCGGCAAAAGATTACTGGAGCAAAGGGATTTTCAAGCCGTACATCGCGTCGCGCCTGTTCAACGCAATCCTCCTGGAGCGTCAGCACATCAAGGCGCATCAGAATCCAATTGACGACATGCTTCGTGAAATGGGAAATCAATACTCCATTATCATTTTTCCGGAAGGCGGACGTCAGTCGTCCGGAAAAATGGCCGAATTTAAAAGCGGGCTTTACCACATGTGCAAAAAACGGCCCGAGCTTGAATTGATTCCGATCTATATCGACAATATGAATCGCATTTTGCCTCGTGGAACGTACCTGCCGGTGCCGCTCCTGAGCCGAGTTACTTTCGGCTCGCCGATCTGGCTGGAAGAAAACGAGAAAAAAAACGATTTTCTCGAGAGAGCCCGTCAAGCGGTTCTTGACCTGAAATATCGACAGAGTTAATCAGAAATCCCATTTATTTATTTTTATGGACCATATTTTCATTTTTTTCATCGGCGTTTTAATTGTTCTTGGCGTCGTTTCAGTCGCAACCAGTATTCTAAAACGCCAGAGAAATTCAGGAATTGATCCATTGATCCTCGACAAATTCAGCTCCGAGGTCAACGGATGGTGGGGACTTTTTGGCTTTATTGCTTTTGCCTGGTACCTCAGCGCCGGTTTCGTTATTTTCCTTTTCGGATGCATGTCCTTTTGGGCAATGCGTGAATTCATTACCCTCATCCCTACTCGTCAGGCGGATCACCGGGCGCTTTTTCTCCTCTTCTTTTTCTGCATTCCACTGCAATACATTTTCGTCGGGCTTCATCTTTATTCCGTCTATTCCGTACTGATTCCTTCCTTTATCTTTCTCCTCATTCCCATGATCATCGCCATGTTCGGGGACACGAAATACTATCTGACCAGAATCACTCAAATTTCAGTTTCTCTGTTGATCTGCGTCTACAGTCTGAGTTTTGCTCCGGCAATCCTCACGCTCGACGGCCTCGCGCCGGAAGAAAAAGTCGGTCTTCTGCTTTTTTTCCTCGTCACCACGCAACTTTCGGAAGTATTTCCTTTTTTAACGAAACATTTTTGCTCTAATCCGCACCCGATAGCTCCGGCCATCAACACGGCTAAAACCTGGGAAGGACTCTTCATGAGCCTCGTCGGAACGACCTTTGTCGGAAGTCTGGCAAGCTTCATCACTCCTTTTCCCGTCTGGATCGCCGGAGGAATCGCCGCATGCGTCGCTTTGATGGGGTTTGGAGGAACGCTTACCCTTTCCGCAATCAAACGCGACCGCGGAGTTCGCGATTACGGCGCCCTTGTCGTTGGACACGGCGGCATACTTGACAGAATCGATTCCATCTGTTTCGCCGCGCCCGCTTTTTTTCATCTCACTCGAATGTTCCTTTACTTTGAAACGTTCGCAAACGCGTACCCCGCATGCGCGGGATTTCTGGGAGGGTAACCGTCCAATCCCAATTTTAACGTAGGAAAACTCGTCGAAAATTGCCGGATACGGGCGAGAAGGCGTTCTTGCCGTAAATGCGCAATCAACCCCTTTGACGTCTGGAAATTTACGTCTGTCAATTTCAATCGTTAAATTCAGTCAATTCGAAGTTTTTTATCAATCGAAGACATGGCCAATCCAACACCCCAAGACCCCAAGCGCAATCCGCTCCGCCCGCAACCGCTTAAGCCTCAGCCGCTTCGCCCGCAACCGCTCAAACCCGTTGCGGCTCCAAACCAGAAACTTTCCAAACCCGTCCCTTCAACGCCATGGTCAAAAACAAACGAAGACGGAATTTCAGAACCGCAAACCGCGAATCAGGCAAACGGCAACGCTTCCGCTTCGCCCAATTCAACCCCATCTCCAGCTAAAACGCCGCCGCCCCGCGGCAACCGTTCCGTTTCCACTCCGAATGCCGTTTCCCAAAAATCGTCCCCCGCTCCTCAAACGCCGACTTCCAGCAACCGAAAACCCGTCGGAGCCTCAAATCCGCGCGTCGCCAAACCTCCGCGTCCTCAGTCTCTCAAGCCTTTGACCGTATCTAAAGACGCTCCGCTTTTCACTCCCGGTCA
>CAZWOV010000110.1:0-5420 GCA_964635645.1 uncultured Planctomycetaceae bacterium
GAAAGATTTCTTCGTGAATTTACGGCTGGAATCGATGAAAAAATGGGAAAATTCTGGAATTACGACGGGCGTTTCATCGACAATACGGCTGTTTTCAGAGTCATGACCGGTGAAAAACCGTAGGGACGTCCGATTTCACTGGATTTCCCGCTCCATAAAACCTCAATTTTCGTTCGGTTTTGTTCTGAACGCGACTCGTTTGAACGCCCAATGTTTTCAGATTCCTTTTTTCAAAGCGAAAAGAAAACGATAACCCGAAAGAAAAATAAAAAATCTTTTCTTTCAGTTGTTAAAGGGGTTGAAATTATCTTCCAAATCTGCTATAATGGAAGAAATTATTGATTTATTAGCTTTAAGTATCGACCCCTTCGTTTGCTGAAGAGTCGATATGAATCAGATTAATTATTTAAAGGAGACCGACGTGTCGCAAAAAAGTTTTCTCTTCACCAGTGAAGCCGTGAGTATGGGCCACCCGGACAAATTGGCCGACAACATCTCCGATGGTATTCTGGACGCCATTTACGCACAGGATCCGACCAGCCGCGTCGCGTGCGAAACCCTCGTTACGACGGATCTTTGCGTCATTGCCGGTGAAATTACCACCAATGCAAAAGTTGATTACGAAGCCGTCGCCCGTAAAGTGATCAATGAAGTCGGATACACGAGCGACGACATTGGTTTCAGCGGCGATACCTGCGAAGTTCAAGTTCGTCTCGACACGCAGAGTCCCGACATCGCCATGGGCGTCGACCGCGACGGCGCGGGAGACCAGGGACTTATGTTTGGTTACGCCTGCAAACAGACGCCTGAACTGATGCCGCTTCCCATCGCCCTGTCGCACCGTATCATGAACCGCCTGACTGAAGCGCGTCAGAAGGGTGAAGTTGACTGGCTCCTTCCCGACTCCAAAAGTCAGGTTACCGTCGAATATACGGACCGCATGACCCCGGTAAAAGTCACCACCGTCGTCGTTTCCACACAGCACCGCGCCAGCGTCAATCAGAAACAGATTGCCGACTGGGTGATTCCGAACATTATTCTGCCGTGCATTCCGGCGGAATTGAACAAAGGCGATATCCAGTTCCACATCAACCCGACGGGCAATTTCGTCGTCGGCGGTCCTCACGGCGACTGTGGTCTGACGGGCCGTAAGATCATCGTCGATACCTACGGCGGCTGGGCCTCGCACGGCGGCGGCGCTTTCTCCGGAAAAGATCCGACGAAAGTGGACCGTTCCGCCGCATATATGGCGCGCTACATTGCGAAAAACGTAGTGGCGGCCGACCTGGCGGACGACTGCGAAGTTCAGCTCGCCTACGCAATCGGCGTTGCGGAACCGGTCAGCGTTTACGTTAATACTTACGGTAGTGAAAAAGTTTGCCCCTGCAAAATTGAAGCGGCTATTCGCAAAGTATTCCCGATGACTCCCAAAGGAATTATTGAATGCCTGAATCTGCGTCAGCCGATTTATCGCGCAACCGCTGCCGGCGGTCACTTTGGACGCGACGGTTTCCCGTGGGAAAAAACCGACAAAGTCGACGCTCTCAAAGCCGCCGTTAACGAATAGCGGTAAGTGTTTTACTAAAAGCTTAAGCGTCATAATTAAAGGGGGAAACAAAGAATCGTTTCCCCCTTTTCCATTTTTCAACCCGATTTAGTTATTCTCTCCTTAAACCGTCTGCATTTCGGAAGCAACGGCTTTAATCTTCAAGAGCCTTAAGCGCAAGTTGCCGACCCGATTCTTGACACTGCGCAAGAACTTCAGCCGTAGGACGCCACTTGCACTTAAGCGGCTCCGCAACGGACTTCCACTCCATTTTAGCGAACCAGGTTGATATTTCATCTACGGCGTTCTTTCCCCAACCGAAAGACCCAAAGGCAAGACCGTGACGTATTGGGAAACGAAGTCCCTGGAGATAGGTCATGACGGCTCCAATCGTTGGCGTGGGAAGTCCATTCAATGTCGAGCTTCCAAGAGCGCAGCATTTAGCGTCCATCGCCGCGGTAGAAATTTCTGTCAGCGTACTTTTTCGAACATGCATCATACTGCAGGTAACGCCCGGTACCGAAAGAACGCCCTCGTAGATCGCTCCCGCCATAAGCTCGGTACTTTCCCACATCGTATCGTAGAAAATAACGACCTTTTTCTCCGCCGTCTTCGCCGACCATCGCGAATATGCGTCGATTATCGCCGGGATATTTTTACGCCAAATCAAACCGTGGCTCGGCGCAATCATTTCAATAGGCAACCCCGCGGCCGCGGCAAGTACCTTCTGAACCATCGCGCCGTATGGATAAACAATGTTTGCGTAATAAATTTTAGCTTCCTCAAGGAGAAGGTCGAGAGGAACTTCATCGTCAAAACGTTCGCTCGACGCAATATGCTGTCCGAAACCGTCCATGGAAAAAAGAAGCTTTTTCTCTCCAACATACGTAAACATGGAGTCGGGCCAGTGAACCATCGGCGTATGAATAAAGGTCAGCGTGTTGCTGCCAAGAGAAATTGTTTCGCCATTGGCGACAATACGGAAATTCCAACTGCTCGTATCGGTATACCCGCTAAGAATCTCTTTGCAGCGCGGCGAACAGACGACCTGAACATTGGGTAATTTCGCAACGACCTGCGCCATAGCGCCTGCATGATCCTGTTCCGCATGATTGCAGATAAGATAATCCACTTTATCAAGATCAACCAACTCGCCGACATTTTTGAGAAGCATATCGGCCGCGGCTTTTTTAACCGTATCGACCAGCGCGATCTTCTCGTCGCGAATCAAATAAGCGTTATACGTTGCTCCGCGTTCCGTATTATAGCTGTGAAAATCGCGAATATTCCAGTCGACAAAACCTACCCAGTCAATTCCGGGAAAGAGCTGCGTGTGCATTGAAATTCTCCTTTTCAGGGTCGTACAGTGTTTGCAAACAACAGATTCCGAAAACCGTATTTGGATTTTCTGAATCTGTTCTTATTCTACCGCGTCTTTAGACGCTCTTAATTTTAATAGATTATTCGGACTGTTCATTTTGCCAAAGTCCGTGCAAATTACAAAAAGCGCGAACGGTCGGCGTTATGTTAAAATTGCAACCGGTCGGAGGACAACTGAATTCCGCTTCCGGAAGTTCATCGGGACGCAGGTATTTGCGCTGAACACGGTCGGAGGAATGGACTTCAATAAAACCAATAAAATGCTCGTCCGTCATTGGATGCGCCGCGGAACCGACAACCGCTTTCACGCCATATTCTCCGCGAGAAAGAACGGGAACGTGTTTCTCTGACGATGCGTCCGAAGTATTAGCCGAAAGAATTTCCATCGGTTTCCCGCAACACGTCAGTTTACCAAATCCATCGTTTAGAGCTTCGACCATATTGCCACAGACGGGGCAACGGTAAATTTCAAATCTTTTCATCGCGCTATCCTTGAGGGTTAAGGTTGAAACGGGGAAATCTGGAAATAATCTTCCCCTGTCATTTGTTATTTTATATCAAATTATTTTTTTGACAAGTAGAGCCGGTAAAAATTTTTGAAAAAATAAAAAAAATATCGGATTTTTTCGCTTAATCAATAGAAGAAACCTGATTCGTCCCCATTTCAATAATATTTTCCAGCGTCTCTTTACCTGGAGGAAAAAGAAAAGGGGGTTAAAGTTTCGCAAGCAAAACTTCCCCCCTTCGTTATCTGACGTAAGTTTTATTCGGCGTTCGCACCCTCGACCGGAGCGGCTTCCGGGGTCGCTTCTTCCACGGGAGCGGCTTCCAGATTAGCTTCTTCTGCGGGAGCGGCTTCCAGATTGGCTTCTTCTGCGGAAACGGTTTCCGGATTGGCTTCTGCCGCGGGAGCAGATTCCGGATTAGCTTCTGCCGCGGGAGCAGATTCCGAATTGGCTTCTTCTGCGGGAGCGGCTTCCAGATTGGCTTCTTCTGCGGGAGCGGTTTCCGGATTGGCTTCTGCCGCGGGAACGGTTTCCGGATTGGCTTCTGCCGCGGGAGCAGATTCCGAATTGGCTTCTGCCGCGGGAGCGGCTTCCAGATTGGCTTCTGCCGCGGGAGCGGCTTCCGGGGTCGCGTCTACTGCGGGGGCGGTTTTCAGAGTCGCGTCTTTGTCCTTTTTGGCTTTCTTCACTTTTTTAGCAGGAAGGGATTTGAAAAGGCCGCGCCAAATCAGGACTTCATCCTTTTTCTTACTTTCAATTTTCTCATCCTGATCCGGATCGAAAATCACGCCGGTAAAAACGTAACGCTTACCTTTCGCTTTCTTAAGAGATTTCTGACTGATAAGTTTGACGTCTTTATTCGTACCGTCGACTTTCACAATCGTAATTTTGAAATCGCCGCGATCAACGACTTTTTTAACTTTACCGGTAATCATGATTCCTTTACCATGATTTTCTTTCGTCAACCATGGAAGAACCGTTTGATTCAGAGCGTCCGCCTTTTTTCCTTTGACAGAACTTTTCATCTTGCTACGCGCCTGATCTTCCAGTTTTTTCCCATCCTCGCCTTTCTTAAGGAAACTAACCTTCAGCATTGCGGTCTGAAAAGCTTCAATATTGGCGGGATCAAACTCAAGCGCAACTTCCGCAGCGTCGTATTCCGGCAAATTATCCGACCGAAATTTGACATACTCCGCGGCAGTTTGGGCAACTTCCGATTCATCCATCTCAAAACCGCCGAATTCTTCATTTTCGCCAAAAGCAACTTCTCCGGCAACGGTTTCAGCGTTCTCGTCCGTCGTCGAAGGAGTCGCGGGAACCTCGTTTTTCGCAATTTCCGTCTTTGAGGGTTCCGGAGCCAAATCTCGGGCCGGATCAAATCCCAGGAGCACGTATTTCCAACACGCTTCCGGAATTTGCGGAAAATCTTTTGCGTAGCGATAACTTTGCTGAATGAAAGGCGTCGGAATAGGATAAAGACCTCCAGGAGCCGGTTTTCCCGTCCCAAGATAAATTCCCCACACGATATAGTGAGCCAGAGGAAACGCAAACAAACCGCCAAGAACGATTTTAATCAATTCGCCGACAACGCTGCGTTTCTTTTTCGGTTTTACCCGACGCACGATTCTTTTCACGGGTTTGGGAGCTTCCTCATTCCCCGGTTCCGATACGTTGTTTTCACCCTCGGCGCCCTCTTTCAGCGATTCAGTCTCTATTTCGCCTCCCGCCGCGGCATTAACGCCCAAACCGTCGAACTCCGCATTTCCTTCTGTTTTTTCCAAACCTTCTCCTACCGACGAATTGGCAAGGGACGCGCCAAAATCAAACGTTTCATTCGCCGACGCTTCCCCGGAAGATTCCCCGGCAATTTCAGCCGCGCCCTCTTCCGAATTCTCTTCAACAACTTCTTCTACACCGGTTTCGTCGGACGCGCCGCCAAAATTAAAGAGATCGGTTTCGGACGGCGCGTCGGAAACTGGAGCCGCGAC
>CAZWOV010000110.1:5520-8444 GCA_964635645.1 uncultured Planctomycetaceae bacterium
AGAGAGCGGTTTCGGACGGCGCGTCGGAAACTGGAGCCGCAACCGAGTCGTCGGAAACGGCGTCAAAATTGAAGGGAGCGGTTTCGGACGGCGCGTCGGAAACTGGAGCCGCGACCGAGTCGTCGGAAACGGCGTCAAAATTGAAGGGAGCGGTTTCGGACGGCGCGTCGGAAACTGGAGCCGCGACCGAGTCGTCGGAAACGGCGTCAAAATTAAAGAGATCAACATCTTCTTTAGTCTCTTCGGGATCAACTCCTTCCGTTTCAGTATCTACTCCCAGACAAAAATCCTGGCCTTCAGCAACAGGATTTTCAGAAATAACCCGACTTTCATCAATAGCGTTCTCTGTCTCAGAATCTTCCGTTTCCCCAGACTCTTCCCGCTCGGAGTTGGACGTTCCAATATCAAAATGAAGAGAGTCAAAAGACGATTCCTGTTCTGAAGAAGGATTCTGATTTTGTACTTCAAGCCCTTTTTTCAGCTCTTCTTCAAAGTTTTCAAAATTATTGCTCATAAAAATCCCCGATTGCCGAGATCCGGTAAATGAGTTTCCCTAATGTCTAAGATTAAAAATATTTTCCAGAAAACAGTTTGCTTTTTCAAAATATATTTTCTTCAAACAAGCATCTGGAGCAATTTTACTATTTTACCACGCTTTTCAAAATTTTCAAGAAAACACAGTTCTTAAATTTTAAAATATTAGAAAATTTTAAAAAAAATTCCCTCATAAAAAACAAATTAACAATTAAACGGATTTTTCCGGCCAATAACTCAAATCCAGATATAAAATTTCAGTCAATAACTTTTCAAATTTCAATCGCGAACTGATTTTGTTCTCATCAGGCGACGCCAACCAATACGAAAAAAGCCGACGAAAAGTTTCTCGTCGGCATATTTTTCAAAAAACGTTTATTTTTCTGAAAGAGCTTTTAGAATTTCACGACGCTGAACTTTCAACACGTCCGGATCGCGCGTAAATTCTATAGGAGAGGCGGAAACCTTCCGGCAAAATTCCCGCGCAAGTTCAGGATCTTTTTCATCCAGGCTTCGAAGCAGTTCGTAATCTTCATAGCCGTCGCGAAGATTTGCCAGACGCAGCGAACCGATTGGCGTACCGTCGGCATTTGGATAAACGAGACGCCCGTCGCCGTAAATCATCGTCGTTCCGCCTAATCTCCAACCCGTATTCCATTTCCAAAATAACGTTTCATCAGGATTCATTGGTAAATTATTCGAGTCCGACCAAATATTCATTCCCCAATAGAGAAGTCCGTCGTACTTCTGCTCAAAGGACTGCCAACCGAGAATACGCGCGTCCATAAGCGGAAAACGCAGCATAATATTAGCGTACGGCTCGTCAGGTCCGCAGCAGATATACGACCAGATTTTCCGTCCATTTTTCCGGCAAATTTCCGCCTGCTCCAAATCGTAAACGGAAGTAAGCGGCGTACTCCAATCCACATTCAGCTTTTTCAGGAGCTCCGAATCAGCTCCAATATACGCGGTGGTAAAAGTTGAAAGATCGGGAAAGTTTTCCTTTATCATTCCAAAAAATTCCGTCATCGTCGGATGATATTCCGGATTCGACTCGTCGAAAGTATAGACGTAGGCACGGTCCATCACCCCAAGCTTACGCAGTTCCGCAACGTACGGACGCAGTTCGTTCAATAACTTTTCACGATTTTCCGGCGTATAGAAATCCAACGGCGAATTACAGCGCCAGGCTTGATTCCCTCGTTTTTCAACCATATTCAAAACGTTGAAGTATCCCAGCCCGCGGTCTTTCCACTCCTTTAGCAATTCCAAAGAAGGTTTTTCCGTACGGGAAATATCCCCTTCCGGAGAAAGGCGATGACGAAGCATAAACTCTCCAAACGCCCGACGAATCTTCAATAAATCAACTTCTTTACCATAACATTTTTCAAGAAACCCGTCCATTAACGCAAACGCGCTGCCAAGACGCCCTTCCACGGGAATCGTAACAGGCCAAACGGTAACTTCCACAGGTATTTCCACGCGCACGGCATTTTCCGAAATCCATTTCACGCAACCGCAATAAGTTCCCGGAAGAGTTTCAGCGGAAGTAGAAATCGTGGCCCAGAAAGAAACCGTCTGATTAGCCGGAACAAAACCCGTTTTACGCGGCAAAAGCAAGTCCGGATACCATTCGGGAGCGCCGTTTTTCTCAATCTGGTGTTCCAAAATGTCCGGAGTGAAAAGATATCCGACCTGTTGCCATTCGCACGCGGAAGCCGGAATACGGTTTTGAGGATTTTCCACGCAGACAAGATCCGTAAATTCAAGATTTACGCGCGAAATTTCCGACTCCGCAAGACACGCGATCTGAAAACTCTCCGATTCCCGCCGGGCCATATCCAGTTTCACTCCCAACGAGGGAAAAACCTGTTTTTTTATCCGTTTATCCTCTTGAGAAGGCAAAATGGGCGTTTCCTCGACGATCCCCATCCCATCCGGAAGCGAATGGAGATAAATTCTCTTCATGGAGCTTTCCGTCCATAGCGTAAAATTTTTCCGCTCCTTTTGGGTAAAAAATAAATTCGACGTCTTTCCCGTCGTATCGCAGTCAAAGGCTTTTTCAAAAAGCGGTTCCTTCCTATTCCACGCTTTAATGCGGAACGTCTTCACGCCCCCGTTTGTTTCCGGACGAACAGACGTAAAAAACATGGAGCCATTCTGAACGAACGGAAGCGGTCCAAATCCATCCTGACTGATCTCAAGACGAAAATCTTCTGAAAAGAATGACTTCTTCCACCCCAGACGACCGGTAATCGCAATACTTCCGTCGCCGGTTAAACCGCCGACGGCCTGAAAGGATTCCAGCGTGAACGGATACTCGCAGAGAAAAATATCGTCGAACGCAACCTCTCCGATATGATCTCTAAAAAGCACGAATACCTGAATCC
>CAZWOV010000111.1:0-8426 GCA_964635645.1 uncultured Planctomycetaceae bacterium
CTCTTTCCCGTCAAGATACCAGGTCAATTTCCCTTCTTCCCAGTTCATCGCCCAGGTATGAAATTCCTCCGAACAATCAAAATCAAACGGGTGAGAATGATGACCGTTTTTCGTAAAATGGACGTTAAAATAATTGACCTTTTCATCCACTTTATTCCCGAGCATTTCAAAAATATCAATCTCAACAACGCCGTCGCCCAATTTACCCCGTTCGCCATCCGGAGAAATTTCCTGTTGATAAGCTCCTTTCTGAACAAGCCAGAAAGCGCTATGCAAACCGCTCCCCTTCGGCATTCGGCATCGGATCTCAAACCATCCGTATTTGGCCGTAAACTTATCCAGCGTCCCAAACTCCTTCGTCTCCGGATCGTACGTCCATTTGGACGTCTGAATAGACGACACGCAGGGAGAAAGAACGTCCTTCCGTTTGGGCAAGCTCTTATCCAGACGAATTTTGAGAATTCCGTCTTCTATAACATAATTGGCTTTTCGACCGTCAAAATTTACGTTTTTTCCACTGGCCGCCTGATATTCCGCTCTTCCAGGACGGTATGAATCTATCCATTTTTCTGGATCCAACGCAGCCGCCCCGTCAAAAGTATCTTCAAACGCCAGCTTCCACCCCGGACGAAACGGCGCAATTTTCTCTTCCGGAGAATCTGCTGAAACGGCGTGGACTATAGTAAAAAATGAAAAAAACAGCGTTACCAGGATCAAAACTTTTTTCATAAAATCACTCCTGATGAACTTCAAATAATTAAATTCCGACATATACTTTTACATAACGGCGCCGCTTTTCCAAAATTTACGGCATACGATTGCCAAAAATCGGAAAACTGACGCCAATATTTTTTGATGAAAATTATTCTGTCAAAACGATCTGACAAAACCAATTTCCTCAACAATATACCCACGCAACTTTCAGCGGATAAATGTCGTTAGGGACTGCACGTTCGCAGGGGTTTTCCAATAATTTGTCCGCGACGAATTGGAGGGATTACCCGTCGCGTGCTCGCGCGGCGAAGCGCATAGTTCCTTTCGAAAAACGGAGACGTCGCGAGGCGCTACGACCCCCAGGGAAACTTTATTGCCTGAAATCCCCGTTACGACGACCTCTATATTTTCTCCTATGACAAGACTTTCATCAAGTCTCCGTGAAAGTATCAGCATCTTTCTGTCTCCTTACTTTTGGCGACCAATTCCATGGTTTAAACTTTATCAAATCTATCAATTTTACGCTTTATTATATTTTTTCCACATTTTCCATTTAAAATCAAGGTATTTTTTCTATTTTATTAAAAAAACCTCCCAATTATCCTATTTTTATTACTTTTTTTTGTAAAAAATTTCTCATTTTTGCAAATAATTATTTTAAGAATTGACTTTTACTATATATAGACTATAATTTAACAATAAGAGGATTTTCAGTATTCATGCCATTATCTGATATGAAAGGATTTCGTTTTATGAAACGACGAGATTTTGTAAAATTAACTTCTACCATAGGCGCCTTTACGATTTTAACAAACCCGCATTCCGTCTATTCTTCGCCTTCCAACGATCTGGTAAACCTGGCGGTAATTGGCTGCGGTTCCCGTTCCGACTGGGTATGCCGTGATTTCCTGAAACGTCCGCAGGACGACGTTCGTTTTTCTTATTGCTGCGACGTCGATCTGAATCGCGCTCGTAACCGCATGAATCAAGTAAAACGGGATGGAATGGACGTAAAAGTCACGCAGGACGCGCGCGTTGTTTTTGACGACAAATCCGTCGACGCGGTTGTTCTCGTAACGCCGGACCATTGGCACGCCTTGCACACCATCCAGGCGTGCGAAGCAGGAAAAGACGTTTATGTGGAAAAACCCTTGAGCCGAACCGCTTTTGAAGGCGAAATGATGATTCGGGCTTCCCAAAAATACAATCGAATCGTAGGCGTTGGAAATCAAACCCGTTCCGCGCCGTATTGTCTTTCCGCCAAAAAATTTATTGAAGAAGGAAATCTCGGAGAAATTGAATTTGTCCGCGTTAATAACATGTGGAATTATCCTCTTCCGACCCTCGAACCTTCAACTCCCGTTCCAGATTCGCTAAACTGGGATCGCTGGGTTGGACCGTCTCCATACCGTGAATTCTCTCCAACTTTTATGAAATCGCTGGTCTGGAGTTACTTCTGGGATTACGGCAACGGCGTTCTGGCCACTCAAGGCATTCACCAGATAGACGTGGCCCGCTGGATTCTCGGACTTAAAATTCCGAAATCCTGTTGCAGTTGGGGAGGTTTCGACAAGGAACGTCTTAAAGATCAGCCGCCGTCTACCAATTCCATCATGTTCGATTTTGGAAATATGATCATGAATATCGAACAGATGTTAGGAACGCCGTATATGTTGGAAACCGATATGGTTGTTCGTGAAAGCGACATGTTCCCATACTGGTATCAGAATTCATCCCGTATTGAAATTTACGGTACCCGTTATCTGATGGTCATCAGCCGACTTGGAGCCGGTTGGCAGGTCTTCGACAGAACCAAACAGCGCCAGCCCGTAGTTAAGGCTCAGGAATACGGTCGATACACAAATCCAGAGCATATGTCTAATTTCGTCGACGCTATCAAAGAACGTAAAGCGCCGAATTCTCCAGTCGAAGAAGGGCATTTGAGCGCCATGCTGGTTCATTACGCCAACGCTTCATTGCGCGTCGGCGGCGTAAAACTGGATATCGATCAGACGACCGGCAAAATCACCAATTGTCCGGATACCATGCAATACCTGCGTCCAGAATTCCGAAAAGAATACGATATTCCGGAAATTCAGTAAATTTCTCTTCCCCAGGGATTTTTCCAAAGTCCTTGGGGATTTTTAAAATCTTGACAAAAGATTACGATTCTTTATTGACTGAATCTCCTCTTCCTTTTCCTATTTTCCGTCCAATAGCAAGAATATTTTCTTTTAAAATCCGATCAAAAAATTCAGCCGCTTCCGCGGTAACTTTCGACGGATAAATCTCGTAAAGCTTTCTGTACTTTGCAGGCGTTACGTTTGGCATAACGACATTCGCGCCGCGCGCCAAACCGTTTTGACGTCCATTAGAACGATCGACGCAAGCCAGAGCCGTCGTCGCGGGAATATTAGATTTTGGACAAACCAAACGTGTTAAAGCCACGGTTTTAAGCGTCGTCATCTCGTCGTTCGGAACCGTATTTAACGCAGAATCTTCATAAAATTTCTTTCCCAGAGGAGTTTCAGCGTGCGGGATAAACGGTCCGACTCCAATCATATCAAGATCCAAATCGCGGAAAAGCTCGACGTCGTTCGCTAAATCGTTCCATGTCTGGCCCGGAACGCCTACCATTACGCCGCTTCCTATCTCAAAACCGACTTCACGCAGTTTCTTCAGAGCCGTAAGACGTCTTTCCAATCCGGGATGCCCAGGATGGAGTTGTTGAAAAAGTTTCGGATTCGACGTTTCAAAACGAACAAGATAACGATTAGCGCCGGCGGAAAACCAGTCGCGATACGCCTTCCAATCATTCTCTGGACGTTCGCCCAGACTCAAAGTAATCGCCTGGTCTGAAATTTTCCGAATCTCCTCAATGACTTTTGTCACCCATTCCGTCGGCAGAGCCGCCGAAGATTCTCCTGCCTGGAGAACAATAGAACCATACTCCAAACGTTGCGACAGACGAACGCATTCCAGAATTTCTTCCAACATCATACGATAACGCGAAATATTGGGATTTTTAACTCGTATACCGCAATACGTACACTGCGCCGTACATATATTTGAAACTTCAATCAATCCTCGAAGATGAATTTCGTCGCCCACAAAACGCTTTCGTACCGCGTCCGCCTGAAGCCAAAGCGACTGCAGCGTATCCGAATCTTCCGAACGAAGAAAATGAAGAATATCTTTACGGGTTATTTTTTCCCAGTTTGGCGCAAACATTGAATTCATATCCATTATTTTTTTGAAAATTCAATCTTAACAATTAGTTTCGTTTTACAGACGAAGCGGTTTTCGGCCTAAAGTGCAAAGCAGAATATCTTCAACAGGATGTTCCGCTAAATATGCGTTAATATCTTTCACCGTCAAGTCTTCCACTCGCTTAAGCAATTCCTCGTTCGTTCGAATTCTTCCGAAATTCACCCAATCTCCAATAAGCTCCGAAGCCCACCCCAGACACGACTCTCTTGACGTTAAAATCATCATACGATATCGCGCCTTAAATGCCAGAAGCTCTTCTTCTGTAATTCCATTTCGAAGTTTTCTGATTTCCTGAAGAATAATATCCAGCGTCTGCTGCGCATTCTCCTGCCGACAACTTGCCGTACAGAAAATACCCGCGACGGTCCCCAACGACTGAAGATAAGCGTCCACATCATAGCAAAGTCCGCGTTTTTCTCGAACTTCGTTAAATAAACGCGAATTCATCCCGCCGCTTAATACGCTTACCGCCGCGCGAACCTTAAGCTGATCGGGATGCAGATAAGGCAAAGTTTCCCAAACCAGTCCAATTTGAGTCTGCGACGAATCCATTTCAATATGAATTGGCATTCTCTCCCGGGCAAATTCAGGTTTCTGCGGAATTTCTTTTTTCTCCCAATCTGAAAACAGTTCCTCAACCTTACGGGCGATTTTTTCCCAATTGAAATTCCCTACGATAGCCATAACGCATTGATTCGGCGTCACGAGTCGTTCGTATTGCGAACAAACCTCATTCCAGGCGATACTTTCGATTCCTTCCCGGTCTCCATCGGAATCGTGCCCCCAGGCTTTTCCGTAAAACTGTTCTTCAAGAGCCTGCGCCAATTTTCCTTCCGGATTATCCTCCATTGAAAAAACCTCCTGAAGCAGGACCTGCCGCCCCGCCTCAAGTTCTTTCTCCGGCATAACGGGTTTCTGAAGAAGATCGGAGTACAGTTCCAACGCCTCGACCAGATTTTCTTTAAGCAACGCCCCGCGAAACTCTATCGTAGAAGACGTCAGCGATTCTGTTCGATCTATTCCAATCCTATCAATATCTTCTAAAAACTGCCTCGTATCTCTGTTTCCAGCTCCACGCAGCATCATTTCACAGATAAACGCCGCCATGCCGTATTTTCCAACGGGATCCCACGCGCTGCCCGCTCGAACCGTAACGGCAAAAGCAACCGACTGAAACTCCATAATCGGATCGCCTAAAAGAGTAAAACCATTCGGCAAAATCAATTGATTACTCATTATTTGAAAAGACAGTTCCCTATTTTCAAAACCTTTTAACGCTTTCTTTTTCACCAATAAATATTTTTATTTTACTCTTTTTTTAAAAAAAGAAAAGCTCCCTCCCTCAAGAATTCATTAACTTCCCGCGTCTCTCTCCAAAAATTTCCATATCTGATAAAAAACAATCCCATTCCTCCTACTCGTCGGCCTGAAACACTCCAACAAATCATTCCCCAAACAAAAAAATCCTCGGAATCCACCAAAATCATTCCCCGATAAGACCTTAACGCCGTATCAAACGCAATTTCCATAAAAATTCCCCCATCTCAATCTATAATATCAAGATGGGGGAAATGCCGCCAAAATCAGAGAAAATAAACTTTACGGGTTCTTTTCCGATACCGGCGAAGACTGAATTTGAAAAAATCCATTCTGAATTTTATCTGTAGATCTTTCGATCTACGCCTAACTTACCGCTTGGCTTTCATTTCTTTTTTCAGAAAACCTATTGTTGAAGATCTCTGAATTCCAGAGGATACTCCGGCGTGTTACTTGTCGTTTTCCATCTATCGCCTACCAGGCTCCGTATTTCCGACAACAAATTTTTTGAACGCAGAAATTCCTTTGTTAACAAATGATTCCCAAAAACATACTGAAATAAATATAAAATAACTTACTTAAAAAAAGCGTTTATTTGAATTACAAAACCGACGTTCATCTCTTATCAAACCGAAATCTCATAACAGAAACTAAAACTCCAAAAATCCCTGAACAGGAATTTTCAAACCAACGGGTAGAATTCAATAAACGAGTCTTACCGCTATTTTCATCCAGTTCACAGTGAGCCAGAAGAAAATCATTTTCATAATCTCGAATAATGACCGTTTCGCCTTCAGCCGCATTTCGCGCTCTTCGAACCAGAAGTAAATCGCCTTGTCGAAAAAAGTATTCGCTGAAGAGATGTTCGTCCTGAATCCGAATCAAAAATAAATCGTCGCCGGAAATTTGAATCTTATCACTAATTTCAATTCTTTCATCAGGATTTTGATTATCGACGATCTTGCCTCCAATTAAATCAGCAAGAACAGGCAATCCCGCAAGAGGTTTCTCTCCCCGTTCAACAAGCATAATCGAACGGGAAAGATTCGCTTCGCGATGAATAAAACCTTTTCTTTCCAAAGCCACAAGATGGCCCACAACGCCATTGGGAGAGTTAATCCCCATCTGATCTCCGATCTCACGAACAGTTGGACCGTAGCCGCGTTTTCGAACGCATCTGCGAATAAATTCAAGCGCCTCGCGCTGACGAGCGGTAAGCGGAAGTTTCGATGAATTTTCAACATTTCGCATTTTTGCATTTGCCATAATACGTATTCCTTTACTAAAATTTTAATCATAAAATAAAAATTAAAAAACTAATTTTTTCCGCGTTATTGTCCTTTGCGGATACTCAAGTTTTACACCAATAATTTTGATTTGTCAATAGTCCCTCTCTCGTTTTTCGACTTGCTCTTTGTTTACAAAAATATAAATTTCAGTTAAAACTACGTGTCAAAAAAAAATTTAAATCAGTTATATTTTGCTCACTAACCATAAAACTCTCGTTCCCTAAAATTGAGAACATGACTTTTTCAAAATTTAAAGATTCTTTCCAAAAGTGAATAAGTAATAAAATGCGAAAAATAACGATAAAAAAATTTTAAAAAACTTTAAAAAAATAAAAAATTTCTTGAAATTTTACCGTTTCAAGAAATTTTTATCCCATTTTAGATATGAAAAATTTATCTAGATTTTCTATTTTTGGTGAAAATTTGACTATATTAACACTTATTTGCTTTTTCTTTCTGAAAAATTTAAAACACTTCCAAGCTCTCCAGATAATGTTTTTCGGAGTCTTTTTTCATCAAATTTTTTAGCGTTATCAAGAGCGCCCATTTCCAAAACCGATAAAATTCTTCCCTCAATCACAATTGCCGACGTAAAATCAATTATTTCCCTGTAATTTGAGCACAAAAATCCATTCATACCATGATTAATAACCTCGGCAACGCAACCGGCATGAAAAACAATCGGAATAACTCCCGCGCTCTGCGCCTGCAAGATTTTCATTCCGCTATGCTCCAATCTCTCCGGTTGCCGTTCATTCGCTCCATATCCTTTAGCGCTCCATAAGAATTGAGCTTCCGTTAAACAATCAGCCGCCGTCTTCCAATCCGGATTAATGACAAACTCGATTGGATATCCATACGACTTTCTTCGCAGTCTTTCTAAAAAATTCCTGTTCTCCTCTCTTCCGTCAAACTCCCCTAGTATTGACATCTTCCATCCATTTCTCAATCCGAAACGGGGAACCATTTTATCGACAAAATCCTGAAAAGCATTAATCGCAACGTCATATCGTTCCCGATTTTCACAAGAAAAATTTCCCCAAACGACAATCAGCGGCTTTTTCTCTTTTACTTTCCAATCGGGCCGACACGCCGGAGCCATCACCTTCGGAAAAATTTTCCATCTTTGACCGCACCACTGACGCGTAAAATCCGAAAAACACCAATGTTTCTGATAGGAAGTCAAACGATTGGACCAAATTACAGATTCTGCATTTTTACTAAATAATTTTCTCCAAAAACTTGCGGAATTTTTCCTTTCAGAAAAATTATGCTTCCAAAATTGTTCAAAAACAGTTTCCGGAAATTCTGTTACCAAAACGCCTTTTTTGGCTTTACAGAATATCGGCAACTCGTTACTTGCATTAAAAAACAAATCGTATGGAGCGCTGATTTCCTGATAATCTCCCGATACCGTTTTAAAACTTAAGCTGGAATTATATCGCTGCCAGTCGGGCGAATCAACCACGCGAACGTTTATTTCAGTAAGCTCTTCCCCCAAAGCCTTTTCCATCCTGGACTTCACGGACAAATCATGAGCGACGATCTCTACTTCATTTTGTTCGGAAAGTATCTTAGCCATGAGTCCCAACCAATACAGAAAATCGCTTGAGACATTCCATTCCTGCTGATAAATTCCAACTTTTTTCATCGTTTTCCTCAATCAAGTTGATAAATACTGGATTCGTCGTTCTCATGACGAATTTCGTCTACAGCCTCTTTCTTTTTCCACCCTGCGTAAAGCCGATCCGGTAAATTAATACACCATCCAGAAACTTCGCTGACGCATCTGTACGCGTGAACGACTCCGGGAGGCACGATAACGCGCGACGGATT
>CAZWOV010000112.1:0-8297 GCA_964635645.1 uncultured Planctomycetaceae bacterium
TCACGAGTATCCTTCCATCCATCAACGACCGCGTATATCCACTCGTTTTTTCAAAATCCTCTTTCAATTTTTTGCTTTTTCTTTAAATAATTCACACTCTATCCCTTGCCAAGCTTTCTAATCTGTGATAAAATATCTCTGTTTTTCAGGATCGTCTCCTTAAACCCTTTATACGGCGTTAAACCTCATATCAATGAATATTACAGTTCCCCGTTACCTTACCAGTTTTAATGTTCGCGAACTTCCGCAACGATTTACCGACGTTCTTATTATTGGTTCCGGTCTTGCAGGCGTCCGCGCGGCATTGGCGGTTTCCAAAAACCAATCGGTTACGATACTAACCAAGTCGGACGACGTTTTCCTTTCCAACAGCGACCGCGCTCAGGGAGGAATCGCGTCGGTGCTTGATCCCACGGACCAGTTTGAAAAGCACATCCAGGACACGCTTATCGCCGGCGCTGAACTTTGCGATGAAGAGGTTGTTTCGCGCGTTGTTTCCGAGGGTCCTAAATGTATCGCGGAAATGATTGGCATGGGAACGCATTTTGATCTTCACGCAGACGGGACGCTGGAACTTGGCCGAGAAGGCGGTCATGGAATGAATCGCGTAGCTCACGCCAAAGGAGACGCAACGGGGCACGAGTTGATTCGGACCGTGGTGGCCAACGCGAAATTGGCAAAAAATATTCAATTCCACACGAACAGTTACGTAATCGACCTTTTGACATTTGAGGGCAAATGCGTAGGGGCGTTGGCGGAAAACGGCAAAAGCGGGCGCATGGTATACTGGGCCAAGCAAACTATCGTCGCAACGGGCGGTATCGGGCAGCTTTACCGTGAAACAACCAACTCTCCGATTGCAACAGGCGACGGCATGGCGATGGCTCTTCGAGCTGGAGCCCGTCTTAAGGATATGGAATTCGTGCAATTTCACCCGACGGTTCTTTATGTCGCCGGAAGCAGCCGTTCTCTGATTACGGAGGCGATTCGCGGAGACGGCGCGTATCTTATCGACAAGAACGGATTTCGTTTTATGCCGGAGTACGACGAGCGAGCAGAATTGGCTCCCCGCGATATCGTAAGCCGTTCAATCGAGAAACAGATGCAAAAAACAGGCTCCGGGACGGTATTTTTGACGCTTTCGCATCTATCTCCAGATAAAATTCGGCATCGTTTTCCTGGAATTGCACAAATTTGCGCACAATTTGGAATTGATATTACCAAAGATCGAATTCCAGTTCGCCCAGGGGCTCACTACATGATGGGAGGAATAGCGGTAGACCTTGAAGGCCGAACCAATGTTCCGAATCTCTGGGCAATTGGCGAAGCCAGCTGCACGGGCCTTCACGGAGCAAATCGCCTTGCCTCCAACAGTCTTCTTGAAGCGCTTGTTTATGGAATATCCGCAGGTCGTGGAGCGTCGTGCGCGGCGGCAGAAATTCACGACAATCAGTTTCTCCGGGTTCTCCCAATTACATCGGATACGCAGGTGACGTACAACCCGCTGCTTCATCTTCAAGATATTGCCAATTCGCTGAAAAGTTTGATGTGGCGGCACGCGGGCGTTACCCGTAACCGCGAACACCTTACCGAGGGACTTGAAACGCTCGAACAATGGCAGCGATACGCATTCAACGGGCGTCAGGAAGATTCCGTAGGTTGGGATCTCCAGAATATGCTGACAATCTCCACGCTTGTTATGACAGCGGGGCTTATTCGCGAAGAAACACGCGGCGGACATACCCGCACAGAGTTTCCCGAACGTCGTCCGGAATGGCGCAAACATATCGTGTTCCAGGTTACGGAAAACGGTTTTGTTAAAATTGAAACAGAAGAAATGAAGGATTCGTCTCCTTCTAAAGATTGAGATTTTGGAAGCGGCCGCTTCCTATGGTGAATTTTAATTTTAATTGAGGAAATTTCATGACAGATTCCACACATAATCCATTGGATATGCCCAATACTATTCTGCCTCGAGACGGCGCAGAATCCTTGAAACGCGCAAAGGCGGCGGCTCAAATTATTGCGGATAACCGTGGAAGCGACATAACGATTCTTGATCTTCGCAAACTGACGTACGCTTTTGATTATTTTGTTATTGCGACAGGAAAAAGCAATCGGCAACTTCACGCTATCAGCGACTCGATTGACGAATATTTTGAAAAAGAGCTGAAAGAAAAAAAAGTCGGCACGGAAGGCTACCGCAACGGGCGTTGGGTTCTGTGCGATTACGGAGACGTGATCGTTCATATTTTCGATGCAGAGACGCGCGACTATTTCCGTCTTGAAGATCTTTGGGGCAGCGCCGAACGTATTGAATTCACTCCAAGCGTTCTTGAATAACTTCGCAGACGGATATTTCATCCGGCAGCGACTTTTTCCAAAACAAATTAAACCCAAACGGATTGTCGGAAAAATATATTCAGAATATCCGTTTGTTGTTTTAAGTTTCCGCCGTCATTTTGAATTGCCAAACGGGCGGCGGGAAACAATCCGAAAACGTCGTATCCAAAGACGTCGCAGAATCCAGATTTTCCAGAGAAACAGAAATCGGCAAAAGGTTCCCCAACATGTTTTTCAGGCAATACTCTTTTTTCAAATATCTGTTTCAGGCGTTACTTTCCAGCGCAAGCGCCGCAGGCTGGCTATTGTTAGCGCAAATATGGACGACTTACGAAAACCTTGAGTTTCCGTCGACGGAATCATTTATTGCAACATTGCGCAGTATGACGCTCGGCGCGTTGTCTTTCATTGGGATTACCTTTGCCCTGAGCGCATTCATTCTGGCCTGGCTTTCCGACGAAGGGTTAACCCGCCGTAAAAAAAATCTCATGCTTGGAGCAGGGGTTCCTTTTATCATAAACCTGTTTTTTCTTCTTAAGACCGTTTTGAGTTGAAATAGTCCCTCAATTTAAAAAAAATTTGCTCTCAACCTAAAAACTTTTCCAGGTGGTTCTTGAAAAAAATCAGAATCTGGGTAAAATAAAGGCGTTTATTTTTTATAAAATTTCATTCTCAGGGGATCGTCTGATGAAATTTGACGTAATCGTCGTTGGCGGCGGACATGCCGGAGCAGAAGCGGCGGCAGCCGCAGCGCGTCTCGGGGCCAAAACGGCTCTGCTTACTTCCAATCTCGACGCCATTGCTCAAATGAGCTGCAATCCGGCAATTGGAGGCGTTGCCAAAGGGCAAATTGTGCGCGAAGTAGACGCTCTGGGCGGACTGATGGGAGAAAATATTGACGCAACCGGTATTCAATTCAGAATGCTCAACAGTTCCAAAGGTCCCGCAATGCACGGACCGCGAGCCCAAGCCGACAAAAAGGCGTACCAGTTCGGAATGAAGGAACGTCTGGAAAACATTGAAAATCTTCATCTTCATCAGGAACTGGTCGAAGAACTCCTTATTGAAAATCGTTCCAACGGCAGACCCTGCGTAATCGGCGTTCGCACCATGCTTGGAGAAATTTATGAAGCGCCGCGAATTGTTCTGACGACCGGAACTTTTCTACGCGGTATCCTTCATTACGGAGCCTGTCAGTTTCCCGGCGGGCGCGCAGGCGACGCGTCTGCGGACCGGCTCACGTCGTCTCTGCAACAAGCGGGTTTGCGAATTGAACGCTTCAAGACCGGCACGCCCGCGCGGCTTCACGGCAAAACGCTCGACTACTCCAAACTGACTGTTCACCCTGGGGACGACGAACCGGTTCCATTCTCTTTTCTTCATGAAACCATTCGCGTCGAACAGATTCCATGCTGGATTACCCGCACAAACGCCAAAGTCCATCAGCTTATTCGCGACAATCTTCATCGCGCCCCAATGTATTCCGGCCAGATCAGTTCCACAGGACCGCGCTATTGTCCTTCGATTGAGACGAAAATCGTTCGCTTTTCCGAAAAAGAAAGCCACCAGCTTTACCTTGAACCAGAAGGGCGAAACACATGTGAAATCTACGTTAACGGACTTTCCACCAGTTTGCCCTGCGACGTTCAACGCGACATGATTCACAGTATCGAAGGGCTCGAAAACGCCCAAATCATGCGTTACGCATACGCAATCGAATACGATTACGCGCCTCCGGAACAACTTTTCTCGTCGTTCGAAACCAGAGCGGTAGAAGGGCTTTACTTTGCGGGTCAAATCAACGGAACCACCGGTTACGAAGAAGCGGCGGGGCAGGGACTTCTTGCCGCCGCAAACGCAGTCCGTTCGCTCAACCGCCAAGATCCGCTTATTCTCGGCCGTAATGAAGCCTATCTGGGAGTTATGGCGGACGATCTGGTGACCAAAGGAGTCGACGAACCGTATCGAATGTTCACCAGCCGCGCGGAACACCGTTTGCGTCTGCGCGGCGATAATGCGGATCGGCGTCTCACCAAAATCGGTTATCAGGCGGGATTGGTTTCGGAATCCCGATGGAAAATCTTCTGCGACAAAATGGACGCTATCGAACGTCTTTTCAAATTCATGCGCTCGACTCGGGTTAAACTTCCTTCCGGAGGCAGCGTTTCAGCAGAAGAATACCTGCGAAGACCCAACGTTGAATGGAGCGAAATACGCGAACGCTTTCCACAAGTCGCGGAATACTCCGTCCGCGTCGCGGAACAGGTCTGTTGGGATATTAAGTATTCCGGCTATCTTTCGCGTCAGGACGCAAGCGTTGAACGCGCTCATAAACTGCAAAAAATTCGCATTCCGGAAAAATTTGACTATTATTCCGTAACTCAACTTCGCATGGAGGCTAAAGAACAGCTTGACAGAATCCGTCCGGAAACAATTGACCAGGCGTCCCGAATCCGCGGAATCACCCCTGCCGATCTGGCCGTTCTGGTATTAACGCTGCGTAAATAATCAGTTTTCCGCCGATTTGCTTCAACGCTTTCATATCTGGCGGCAATTCCAACGCGCAGATTTAACAATAAGAACAATAAGAACAATAAGAATAAATCAAAGACGGCAAATTCCAGACAAAGCGCGCCGAAAGATTTCCCGTAATTGAATCGGGATTCAGTTCCGCCCCGATTCAAAATCATCGGCTGAACTTAACGCAAAAAAACGGCGAACGTTTTGTCCGCCGCCTTTATCGTTTTCAGAAAAACGAAAGATTAACCGTGAATACGTTTCCAGGCTTCCATCGACGCCTTCGCGGCTTCGAGACGATCCACGCCCGCTTCGTATTCCAGCGTATACGCTTCAACGCCGCCGATCGTTTCGAGGAGTTCAAACGTGAGCTGCCAGTCAACGCGCCCCTTGGGATCGCCAAGAACCAGTCCGTCGCTTTCTTTAACATGAACCGTTTTAGAACGACCCGGATATTTTTTAATCAGCTTGGCGTAGTCGGCGCCTTTATTCACGCAATGCCCCATGTCAATCTGCATCATAACTTCCTTGTCGGAGTTATCCGCAAAAACCTCCCAACTGCTGCGACCGTCCGCCGTCACGACGTTGAAATCATGCTGATGCGCGTGATAACCGACGTAAAGTCCCGCTTCACGAGCAATCGCGCTGGCGGCGGAGAATTTCTTCGCGGCGTCAATCCAGCCCGCTTCGCCGTCGTTACCCATACCCGGACAAATGATGTATTTGGCGCCGAGGGTAAGGTGGTCTTCAATCGTCTTCTTCAGATTGTCAAGATTTTCAATCGCGCCGCGTCCGGTATGAGTACCGAGGCAGAAAAGACCGTATTTATCCTTAAGTTTTCGCAGTGCGGCAACCGGCAACGGGTAACCGGCATAGTCGATTCCTTTGTACCCCATTTCGGCAACTTTAGCCATGGTGCCTTCCGGATCCTGACGGAAATAAGCGCCCACGGTGTACATCTGGAGGCAAAGCGGCTTGGACTTATCGCAGTCGTAAGCTTTGACCTGGACTCCGGAGGCGAGCAGGGCGGCGGCGCCAAGACCCATTTGCATGAAATTACGGCGAGAAAGCGTCATTTTTGAACTCCTTTCAGGTTGGATAGTTGAGCGGAAAAAACCGTCGGAAACTTTATCTGACCGCGCGGTTTACTCTTAATTATTTGATTTAACATTATTTAAATATATTTTCGCAAAATTTCAACCCCCACCGCCAGTAATTTTAGAAAGTTTTGGAAAAAAATTCCGATTTTTCTGAAATATCCGGTCCAAGACAAATCCCCTCTCCCGCAAACAAATACTTTTAATAAAGGCGCCTGCCTTTTAAAAAATTACGACTGCGTCAAAAAAAACTTCGCCGCCCCCTTGACGTCGGGTTTTTATACTGTTAAAATCTCTTCAGTATTTGCGTTTCAGAAGACCGGCTAACGGTCTCCCGCCATTTTTTAAGGAGAAATCATGAAAAAAAACTTCCTTTGGAGCGCCGTCCTTTCGCTCCTTCTTGTTTCCGCGGCGTCGGCAGACGTTCGAATGCCCAGAATGTTCGCCGACAACTGCGTTCTTCAGCGCGATACGGCCGTCAGCGTTTTCGGCTGGGCGGACGCCGGTGAAAAAGTAACGGTTGAATTTAACGGACAAAAAGTTGAAACAACCGCCTGCGAAAAAGGCAAATGGTCGGTTAAACTCGCGCCGATGTCAGCTCAAAACGAAGGCGCGACCATGACTGTTACCGGCAAAAACGCCGTCGAAATCAAAAACGTCGCGGTCGGCGAAGTCTGGGTCTGCGGCGGACAATCCAACATGCAATATCCCGTCGGCGGATGGGGACGCGTTGACGCGACGGAAGAAGAACTTAACGGCGACGTCGGCTACATTCGTTTCCTTCGCGACCCGTACGTTACGAATCCGGAACCGCAGGAGGATCTTGGCGGCGGAGCCTGGACCGAATGCAAAGGCGGAGAACAGAAAAAATGCACCGCCGTCGGATTCTACTTTGCGCGGCGGCTTCACCGGGAACTTGGTTGCCCAATCGGTCTAATCGACTGCAACTGGGGCGGTTCAAAAGTTGAAGAATGGATTCCGGAATCGCACATGAACCTGCTTTCTCCCGAAACAGCCGCTCATGCGCGGGAATTTGTTACGCACGTAAAAGCAGATAATCGAAAATTCATCGGCTGCATGTTCAACGCCAAAATGAATCCATGGACGAAATACACAATTAAAGGCGCTATCTGGTATCAGGGCTGCTCAAACGGCGGACAGGGACGGCTTTACTTTGAAAAGATGGAAGCGATGATCAAGGCGTGGCGCGCGCTTTGGGGATACGAATTCCCGTTCTACTGGGTTCAGCTTTCCAATTTTCAGGCGCCAAACGCGGATCCAAACGCAATGGGAGGTTTTGTCCCCGTACGTTACGCGCAAACCCTATGTCTGAGCATTCCCAAGACGGGACAGGCGGTCACGATCGACGTCGGCGAAGCAAACGACATTCATCCAATCAATAAATTTACCGTCGGCGAACGTCTCGCGGCATGCGCTCTGGCAAACGATTACGGCAAAGACGTTCCCTTCGCCTCTCCGCTTTTCAAAGAAATGAAAACGGATGGAAACAAGGCGATTCTGACGTTCTCCAACGTCGGAGGCGGTCTGGTCGTCGGGAAACAGAACGTTCGAGAATTCAACATTGAAAAGGAAGGCAAACTCCAGCGTTTCGCGGTTGCCGGTTCCGACGGTAAATTTTACTGGGCAAATGCCGAAATTACGGGAAAAGACACGATTGAAGTAAGCGCTCCGGAAGTCGCGGCTCCGGTTCACGTCCGCTATGCTTTCCAGCAGAATCCGGAAGGTTCAAATCTTTACTCTGCCGAAGGATTCCCCGCAAGCCCGTTCTCGACGGAACCAATTTCAAAATAATCGTCGTATTCCGAGAGTCTCGCAAAGAACGGGACTCTCTCTTTTTTGCTCTTGCTCTTCATTTTCAAAATTCTGGAAAATCAGAATCCGACCAACCCCGTCGCCAACAAGAAAAACAAAATAGATTTTTCTCAAACTCAAGATCTTCAAGACTCAATCGACGCGCATGAAGAAATAATTTTCCAGGAATAAACATAAAAAAAGCCCTGCGGAGTCTTACAGGGCGTAAAGAATGAGCGACACGAGACTTGAACTTGTGACCCCCAGCTTGTCGAGCTGGTGCTCTAACCAACTGAGCTAGCCGCTCAAACTCAAAAAAGCCCCGGCTTCAAAAGAAACCGGGAAGTCATTAAATGAGCGACACGAGACTTGAACTTGTGACCCCCAGCTTGTCGAGCTGGTGCTCTAACCAACTGAGCTAGCCGCTCAAACTCAAAAAAGCCCCGGCTTCAAAAGAAACCGGGAAGTCATTAAATGAGCGACACGAGACTTGAACTTGTGACCCCCAGCTTGTCGAGCTGGTGCTCT
>CAZWOV010000113.1:0-8206 GCA_964635645.1 uncultured Planctomycetaceae bacterium
ACAAGCAGACGGCGGACATTGCGGTTCAGGTTGCGCTTGACGAAGCGATGAAACAGGCGAATCGGTTGCGGACGGAGGCCGAGACGCAGGCGGTTCAGTTGCGCAAGAACGCGGAAATTTATCGGCAGCAGATTCTTGCTAATGCGATCAAAGATGCGCGCGAGTATCTGCCCAAACTGCACGAGTTTCTCGACGCGCCTGATTACGTATGGCAACGCGAGTATTTGAACACAATGGAAAACGTATGGGCTAATGTTGGCGAATTGAAATTTGTTCCTGCAAATTCCCGCGTCGTACTCCAGGATGAACAGGAGGTTGAGGAATGAGTACTCAAAATTTAGCAAATCCTATTTCCAGAAGAGTACATGATCTGGAAGTGCCGCTTACGTTAATGGAACGGCTTCGGATTGTCGTCCAACTTGGTTCCGCGATGCTTGCCGGCGGACTCCTGATCGTCGGGCTGGTCGAGTGGAAGATTTTTGAAATGGAAATGGTGGGAAATCTCATTATTGCCATTGCTTCGCTTATTGTTGCGACGCCGATCTTCATTACGTCTATTTACGGTATTTTTACTCGCGACGCCGACGCTCATGCTATGACGGAACAGCTCGTCGCCCTGGCGACGCTGGCGGCGATGATGAATCACGAATTTATCGTTGCGACGCTTATTCCAATTATCATGAATCTGGGGCATTTCCTTGAAGAACGAAGCATACTTGGCGCACAGGCCGCTATCGACGGTTTGAAAACGCTTCAGGCGCGCAACGCCACGCTTTTGGGCGCGGACGGTTCTCAACGCGAAGTGGATCCGAATGAACTGAATGTGGACGATTTGATTCTTGTTCGCCCCGGAGACGTGATTGCGGCGGACGGCGAGATTGTAGAAGGTATTTCAACAATCGATCAGTCGTCGATTACGGGTGAATCGCTTCCTGAAGACGTTTCCGCCGGAAAAAACGTTTTTGCCGGTACGATTAACATGACGGGTATTCTGAAAATCCGCGTAACGAAAACGGGTGAGAAGACGGCTATCGGGCGAGTTATGGAACTGCTTCAGGAAGCAGAAAACGCAAAAACTCCCGTCATGAAATTGATTGAAAAGTATGCGACGTACTATATTCCGATCATTTTAACCGTAGCGGGAGTCGTCCTTTTCCTGTCGCGCGACATCGACAGGGCTATGGCCGTTCTGGTAGTCGGATGCCCGGGCGCATTGGTTCTGGCGGGACCCGCGGCTATGATTGCCGCTCTTGCGGCCGCGTCGAAACTTGGAATTCTTATCAAGAATACTCGTTTTCTTGAAGCGCTTTCCGGTATCGATACCGTGGTTCTCGATAAAACGGGTACCGTAACCATTGGGCGCCTCCAGCTCTCCGGTATCGTTCTGAAAGAAGCTGAAAATGAAAAAGATCTTATGGTCGAAGCTCTTCGCTGCGCGTCAGGTTCGCGGCACCCCGCTTCGAAAGCGATAGTGAAGGCCGCTCAGGATCGAGAGGTAACGATGTTTACTCCTCCGAGCGCCGCGATTCAGGAGGTTCCGGGAAAAGGCGTTCTGCTCATGGAAACGTCGGAAACGACGTTCCTGGGGCGACTCGGTTGGTTGTCGGAAGAAGGGTTTGACGTTTCTGATTGCGAGGCGCTTATTCCTGAAAACTTTATCGGAACGACCGTTTGGCTTGGACGTCGGATTACTGGCGAAGACGGCTCGGTCCGCGCAGAAATCGGCGGCTGTTTTCTGCTTGCCGACCGTCCGCGTCCGGAAGCCTGCGAAGCGCTTGACGAACTTCGCGAGTTGGGAATTGAGCGCAGCGTGCTTCTGACGGGAGACCGTCGCGCGACGGCGGAAGAAATCGGCCGATTCCTGAAAGTCGATCAGGTGATAGCGGAAGTGCTTCCGTCTCAAAAATTGGACGTTGTGGCTCAGGAAAAGGCCGCGGGACGTTCGGTTATGATGGTTGGCGACGGCGTCAACGATGCGCCCGCTCTGGCCAGCGGCGACGTTGGAGTCGCGTTGGGGGCCGTGGCGAGCGATATTGCGCTTCAGAGCGCCGATATTGCTCTGATGACGAATGATCTGCGCCGTCTTCCGATGACGATTCGTCTGGCGCGCGCTACCCAGATGACGATTCACATCAATATCATCGGCGGTCTTGCCATGGCGTTTTTCTTTATCTGGCTTGCTTCAATCGGAGTCATTAATTCGCTTACGAGCGCTATTTTGCACAATTTCGCGGAGGCGTTTGTGATAATTAACAGCGCCCGGCTTCTGAAATTCAATGATTGATAATCGAGCCGTTTCCTGATTGGAAATTAACTTTTTTCGCCGTCTTTCTTTATGAAAGACGGCGATTTTTCATGAAAGTTTTGGGAATAGAGTCCAAAAAAAGGACGCGGAAGAAAACCGCGTCCTGAATATTAGCGAGATAAATTTCAACTGCTTTTGCGTTTGGACTAATAAAAAATCAGTCGGCGATTACGTCTTTCAGTTCGTTTTTAAGTACTTCAAGAGCGCGTTGGCCGTCTTTTTCCTTGACAACCAGATTGAAACGCATTTCGCTCGTATTGATCATGTCGATATTGATTTGGCTGTCCGCCATCGCTTTGAGAATACGAGCCGCGATCATCGTATGACTTCGCATTCCCGTTCCGCTGAGGGAGATTTTGTCGGCGTTTGGACATGTTTCCGGGGCGGAACAGCCCAATTCAGCCGCAATGGATTTGGCCAACTTAAGAGCCGCGGCGGCGCAGGAGCGTTCAACGGTAAAGGTCAAATTGGTGAATTTGTCGCCGGAACTCTGAACGATCATATCGACGATAATTCCCGCTTCCGTTACGCGTTTGAAAATGTTTGAAGCAAGCCCCGGTTCCTGCGGCAGATCAAAGAGAGTAACGCTGGCCTGCGTTTCGTCAAGATTTACCGATTCAATGAGCAAATCTTCCATGTGTTCCAGCCGATTAATCAGACGGATTTTTTCTTCGTCGGAAATCATTTCCGGTTTCACGAGCGGTTTGACGTCGGAAGGCATGGAGCCAAGTTCAAACGCTTCGTGAACTGCCCGGGCGGCTTCCGCGCACTGGTCTTTGGCAACCAGAACGGAGACTTTGATCTCGCTGGTTGAAATCATTTGGATATTAATATTTTTGGACGCGAGCGTTTCGAACATTTTTTCTGCGACGCCGATCTGGCGTTCCATGCCAAGGCCGACGATGGAAACTTTTGCCAGGTTATTGTCGTATGAGAACGTTTCGTAGGCGTCGGGAACATTGGACTTCACTTCTTCCAGCGCTTTAAGCGTTGAAGAAAGTTCCGTTGCGGGAATGGTAAATGAAATTTCGGCTTTACCATCCGTACCGAAATTCTGAACAATCATGTCCATGGCAATTTGACGATTGGCGATTGGACGGAAAATACGGTCGGCCATACCCGGAATATTGGGGACGCCGCAGATGGAGAAACGAACTTCGTCTTTTGCGATAGCAACGCCGCATACCGCGCGTTCGTTAGATTCTGGTTCCGCAACGATCATGGTTCCCGGCTCGTCGCTATAAGCGGCGCGGACATGAACGGGAACGTCAAAATTCTTGGCGAACTCAATCGAACGGCTGTGCATGACGCCGGCGCCCAGGCTGGCCATTTCGAGCATTTCGTCGTAGCTGATCTGTTTAACTCTGCGCGCTTTCGGAACGACGCGCGGGTCCGCGGTGTAGACTCCGTCCACATCCGTGTAGATTTCGCACGATTCCGCATTGAGGACGGCCGCCAGCGCGACAGCCGTCGTGTCGCTTCCGCCGCGTCCGAGCGTAGTGATGTTGAAATTATCGTCGACGCCCTGGAAACCGGCGGCGATGACGATATTTCCGTCGTTAAGAGCTTTACGGATACGGTCTGTCGAAATGGATTCAATTCGAGCTTTCATGAACGAGTTATTGGTTTTAATTCCAATTTGCGCTCCGGTCATGCTTACCGCTTTGTATCCCAGATGTTGAATTGCAATAGCGACCATTGCGACGGAGACCTGCTCGCCCGTAGAAAGGAGCATGTCCATTTCACGCGCGGGCGGATTTTCATCGATTTCTCTGGCCAGTGCGATGAGTTTGTCTGTGTTTTTTCCCATGGCGCTGACGACCATAACGACCTGGTGGCCTTCTTCCTGCGCACGAATAGCTTTACGAGCCGCGGCAAGAATTTTGTTGCTGTCGGCAACGCTCGTACCGCCGAATTTCTGAACGATGATAGACATTGGATTTATTCGGTTCTTAAAAACAGGTTTACTGATTTGAAAAAACTCGTCCGAGACGAAATACTCTTTAATCTTCTTATCGTCAAAGTCGGACGGTTTGTTTACTTTTGCTTTTCAGCTTTTGACTGGAAATTTAAAGCAATTTTTTTCTTCTAATAGTTTACTCCAGCTGGAAAAAAACGCAAGGCGGGGTGGAGGGGAAAATGAGCGGAAGTTTTATTTTTCAGAAAAACGTTTTGTGGAAAACGTACGGTTTCAGATTGACAAACTCCTTTAATTTTCGAGGTTAAGCTAAATCTTAAAGCAAAAAAATACGATAATGTTAAAATCTGACAGTTTTACTGTTGGAATTACGCAGTTCAGGAAATCAGGGGATGCTGTTTGCTTCCATCCCTGGCGTTTGGGTTCGTCATGATTTTTTAACTGCGTTTTTTTATGTTTTTCTGCCAGGATAGACGGTCTCCGGTTTCTTTTTTGTCCATTTTGATATTTTTTTCTATTTAATCCGGAGTTGTTAAGTTTCTTTTATCTGGTAAAGAATCGCCGACATAAAAGAAAGATCTTATTAAGAAAAAGCGAGTTTTCTTCAAAAAATACTCTCGTCCCGATTGCTAAATTTTTATAAAATGGTAAAATAAAGAATGGAACTTTGTTTTTGGTTTTCGCGGTATCCTGGATTGGAACGCGGAAGCGGGAAATTTCAATTTTCAATTTACGTTTAACGCAGAGCAGGAGAAAAACATGGCTGAACTTTCATTGAACAGGAACTCTTTCGCCGGTCGGCCCGGCCCGATGTGTCTCATTGTCATGGATGGTATTGGTATTGGTAAACAGGATGATTCGAACGCCGTTTATCTGGCTCAAACCCCGACGCTGGACAAGCTGTTTGGCGCGAAGCTCTACACGCAGCTTCAAGCTCATGGTCAGGCGGTTGGTTTGCCGAGCGACGACGATATGGGAAACTCGGAGATTGGTCATAACGCGCTGGGCGCCGGTCGGGTTTTTGATCAGGGAGCGAAACTGGTGAATCGCGCGTTGGATACCGGGTCCATGTACGAGGGTGAAGTTTGGAAAAAAGCCGTCGCGCAGGCCAAAGAAAACGCGACACTTCATTTTATTGGGCTTCATTCCGACGGAAACGTTCACTCCAACACGTCGCAGCTTTACGCAATGTTAAAACAGGCGGCAAAAGAGGGAGTCGCGAAGGTTCGGCTTCATATTCTTCACGACGGTCGCGACGTGCCGGAAAAATCGGCTCTTACGTATATTGCGGCAACTGAAAATCTCCTGGCTGAAATTAATGCGCAGTACGGATTCGACTACCGTATTGCCAGCGGCGGCGGGCGCATGATCACGACCATGGACCGGTATGAAGCGGACTGGACGATCGTTGAACGCGGTTGGAAAGCGCACGTTTTGGGCGACGCGAGAAAATTCGCTTCGGCAAAGGACGCCGTCGAGACCATGTACGCGGAGGATGAAAAAGCCGTGGACCAGTATCTGGACTCGTTTGTCGTGGCGGACGCGGACGGGACGCCGGTCGGAACAATTCAGGACGGCGATTCCGTTATTTTCTTTAATTTCCGCGGCGACAGAGCGATTGAGATCTCGCAGGCGTTTGAAGGCGGAGCCGATTTCAACAAATTCGACCGTGTTCGCGTTCCGAACGTTTTCTATGCTGGAATCATGCAGTACGACGGCGACCTTCAGCTTCCGAAAAACTTTCTCGTCGCTCCGCCTGTGATTGACCGCACTTTCTGCGAATATCTCTGCGCGGAAAAGGTCTCGATGTTCGCTATCAGCGAAACGCAGAAATTCGGACACGTGACTTATTTCTGGAATGGAAATCGTTCCGGATACATTAATGCGCAATGCGAAGATTACGAAGAAATTCCTTCCGACCGAATCGAATTTGATAAAGCTCCGCTCATGAAGGCTGAAGAAATTACCGCTTGGGTTGAAGGCGCTTTAGCCTCTGGAAAATTCAAGTTTGGACGGCTGAATCTGGCAAACGGCGACATGGTCGGACATACGGGAAATATGGAAGCGACGATTAAGGCTGTTGAGAAAGTCGACGAATGCGTCGGGCGCATTCTTGCCGTTATTGAAAAGCTCAATGGTATCGCAGTCGTTACGGCAGACCACGGCAACGCCGACCAGATGTGGACGGAGAAAAAGGGCGTCAGAACCGTTCGTACCGCTCACACGCTGAATCCGGTTCCGTTCTGCATTTTCGACCCGGCGTATCAGGGAGAATATGAAATGGCCGACGTCGAGAAACCGGGACTTGCGAACGTTGCGGCGACGGTCCTGAATCTGCTCGGCTACGAAGCTCCGGCGGATTATTGTCCTTCGCTGGTGAAATTTAACTGAGAGTCGCTAATTACGTCCTGTTCATAAAAAAACACGCGCGAATCTAATGAAAACGCGCGTGTTTTTTGAATAATAGCTAAAATTTATTCTGAAACGATACAGAGTATGGAACAGAGCGGAGCCAGCGTAACGGCAACCTTGCCGTCTGAAATAAGCCGCGCATCCGTTCGGCCGGTTTTGGGGTCCATGAAAATACATTTTGCGGCGTTTAAGCCGACGCTCAGCTCGCCGTGGAAATCGCTTGTCTCGTTTGAGTTGGTCAACAGGAATATGCGTCGTCCGTCGCGTGAAAATTCGCCCAGAATAATTCGTTCCGTTTTTCCAGAAAGAATTTTGGGAAGCTGTTCCTGAAGGTGAAGCGAGTTCTGGTCGATTACGGTTCCTCCCGCGGCTTTGAATGAGTCGAAAAGTTTCTGGACATGTTCCGGAAGTTTAGTAAACGACGGTATCGAAACAGACTCAATCCGATTCTGGTTTCCGAGCTGAAGAAACGCTTTGCCTTTTTCGGTAACGATTTTCGCTTGACGGAGCATTTGATCGTCTGCGGCAAAAAACGGGATTTGATTGCGCGTCAGATAATGTCCGCGTTCATAGTAGGATGCGATGATATCCTGCATTCGTTTGCTTTGCGTTTCAGTCGAAAGACGTTCGGCAACGGGACGATATTCTTCCTGAAGGTCTTGCGCCGGATAGTAAAGAAGAGCGCGTTTTTCGATTTTAGCGTCGCGAACGACCGCGTTGATTCGTCCTACGTAATCGCAGTATGCTTTATGGGTTTGCGGGCCGCGCGGTTCGACTCCGTAATAAAGAGTAAATTCAGTGCAGCCGAGCGCCATTTGCCATGCGGCGGTAAATTCCATTTCTTCAAGAGTCGCGCGGCGTTTATGCGCGAACCACTCGCTGTGATCGCTGATTTCCGTCATCATCAGACGTTGGCCGTTCATGATATTGGAAGAGGCGGGATAAATCGCAGTGATCCATCCCCGCATTCCCGCTCCCGAATGATTGCTCAGAAAGTCCATTCCGGCAAGCTGCATGGTTCTGGTTGCGGCAAAAACGTTCCCGTAGCATGGCGTGTGGTAAACCAGAGCCTCTTCATGAAGCGCGTGACCGGAAGACTGTTTGCCGTTTTCCGAACACCATTTCTGGATTTTACCCATGAATCTTTCTTCGTAGAGCTTTGCGACCATCTGCCAGAATTGCCGGCGTGCCCTCTGGTCCTCTTCCGAATCGCCGACGAACAGGCTTTTGCGCACCCCAAGCAGATCCTCGCCGTACATTTCGCGGTAAACCTCCGGCATATCGTCCGTCCAGACTACCATGGGAAGATTTTTTTTGTTCGGGTCCGGTTCGTCTATGGTACGTACCTTAAGGTTTGGAATTATGCCTGTATTTACCGCGTTCGTACTGGGTTCGTCTGTGAAAAAAGCCTCTACGCAGTCCCACAGGCCCGCGGCTTTCAGGCGTTTGGCGTATTCGCGGTGCGTAACGTCGAGAAAACGTTCCATGGCCGCCCCGTTAAGCACGTTGGGGTAACGGCGTAACGCGCAGAAATTATTTGTCGCGTGCGTAAACTCGTAACAGGAACGAAC
>CAZWOV010000114.1:0-8164 GCA_964635645.1 uncultured Planctomycetaceae bacterium
TCCGGACGGGTCGTCGCAACCGTCACGTATTCCAGATCGCCTTCCTGCGGATCGACCACGGGGTATTTCAGATACCAGAAATGCCCGTCCTGCGTTTCGTTATTGATTTCGTCGTCGCTGACGGCCGTTTGAAGGGCGGTATCCCAATTAACCAGCTTTTTCCCGCGATAAATCAGGCCTTTTTCAAAAAAAGTAAAGAACGTGTTTCGTACCGCGCGGGCGCAAACCGGGTCGAGCGTGAACCGAAGACGGTCCCAGTCGCAACTGACGGCCATTTTCTTTAACTGACCGATAATCCGCTTCTCAAAGGAATCCTTCCAGTTCCAGATTCTCTGAACCATCGCTTCGCGTCCAATATCGTTTCGCGTCAACCCTTCCTCTTCGCGCAGTTTCTTTTCAACCATGGCCTGCGTCGCAATACCGGCATGGTCCGTTCCCGGCACCCAGAGAGCCTCAAATCCCTGCATTCTCTTCATGCGGATTTGAATATCCTGAAGCGTATTGTTCAGCGCGTGTCCCATGTGCAGAGCGCCGGTAACATTCGGAGGCGGAATGACGATGGTAAACGGTTTTTTATCGGGATTCGGCGTACTATGAAAAAGTCCGTTTTTTTCCCACCAGGGATACCATTTGTCCCATGCGGTCTGGAAATCGTACTGCTTTGGAAGTTCAAAAGGTTCTGACATATCGACACCAATCATTTAAACGGTTACGAAACTAAAGAAAAAATCAGATTAATTATATCAAAAAAATATTTTATTTCAAGGGGGCGTTAAACCGCTCGTCGCGACTTTCGGAAAAGAACGCAAGAAATAAAAAATTCGGCGGAAAACCACGCGCTTTCCACCGATTCTCCGTTTCCGGCCCGGCAGTCTGCGAGCAGGAAAAACAAAATTCGTTTTCGAGGATTTCTCCCAATCCTCCCAGGTCTCGCAACTTCACTGCTCTCTCGCTTCGCCGTTCACGCAGAGCAGAGGCGCCCGTCGTCCTCAATCCAGCGTAAAGACGTATTCGTTACGCGCCGAACGCTCCCAGGCGTTGCTTCGGTATCCGGGAATAAGATCGAAAAACGGCGAGAAGGTTCGCGCTTTAACCGTTTTCAGATCGGCCGAAAATTCAAGAAAACGAATCCATCCGTCCCCGCCGTTGCCTTCCCAACCGCCGCCGAGAGCCTGCGTGTTAAAAAGAATCTGCGCGACGTCTTTACCCGCGTCGTTTTTATCTTTACGGAAAGAAGTGGACGCCGCCCAATCGTCCGGCCCGGCGATATGTCCGCAAACCACGAGACGAATGTTCTTCGACGGCTTAACCAGCTTCTGCCAGATTGATTCTCCGGTATTCCCGCCCTGTTTGTTCAGGGGATACCCCTCCTTAACGATACGCTCTGCGTTTCCGCGCATATACGAATGCGTCAATATCGTCACGAAATGATTTTCGTACTCTGGACGCGCCGCAACCTCCTTCGCCCAGGCAAGATTGTCGTCCGTCGGGGCAAAGGGGAGGGAAATCGTCAGCATTTTCTGTCCGGCAGGCGTCGTAAATTCATAAGCGGCGTTTTCCAGCGTTTTTTTGCCGAAGGTGTTCAGGCCCATTTCCACGAGAGAATCCTTCCAGCAGGGATTGCGTTCCGGAAAAAAGTATTTGTGAAGATTCGTTTCCCGATTTTCCGCCGACCGAATTCCGTGGTCGTGGTTTCCCGTGCAGACGACGTAGGGAAGAACTCCGTCCAGACGTTTGAAGGCGGTGGAAGTCGCGTTCCACTGTTGCTCGCTCGTCTGATTGTACTGGCCGACGCCCATATTGTTCTGCTCCACCAGATCGCCGGTAACGAGGACCTGCCGAATGTTAAACTTTTGGATATTTTCCTGAATCCAGGCGGTCATGATCTCCAAAATTCCCTGATTACGCGAGTACTTAACGTAAGACTGCGGATCCGGAATAATCGCCATTGTCCAATGGTCTTTTTCCGTCGGGTAATCAGGTCCTTTCGGAACGTTCTTTCCCGCGGCATTTTCCTGAGCGAAGACGGACGTTCCCGTCACGGCCGCTGCCGCCGTTGCGGCAAGAAATTTAAAAGAATCGCGACGATTCAGCATTTTTTATCTCCTGTATGAATAAAAGGAAGGAACAGGTAGGGATTTTCAGTCGAAATTTTTCAAAATCTTCCACTCTCTGAATTATAGCTCAATGACGTTTTATTTCAAGGCGTAAAAAAAACAAATAAGAAATATTTCAGAAAATATTTATCCGAACATTGAAGGACCGGCTTTTATCCATATTTCCAAGCCTTCAATGTTCGTCGCGACCAAACCGGAATTATTTTCTGCGACGCAGACGGAAAAGTCCCAGAGAGCCAAGACAGAAAATAATCCATGAAGCGGGTTCCGGAAGCGAAGCGGAAGATCCGACGTAGATCCCGTCCGAAAGCTGAGTCAGCATGAAACCGTCGGAGTCGCCCGTCAGAAAAACGTTATCTATCGAAAACGCGTCCGAAATTCCCGGAACAAGCGACTTCAACGGCACGACATCAAACGTATCCGGATCCGCCGATATTTCAAGAAAAATCTCGGTTTCGCTACCCGTCGCGAGATTTCCCGAAACGTTCAGAACGTCGTAATCCGAATCGGAGAAAATATTTAAAACCAGATCGCCGTTAAGGGTCAAAGCGCCGTTGACATTCAGATTGAAACCGGTCGCGGAGTCAAAAGTTCCCACGCCGAGCGCCGCGCCGTCTTCCACCGTAAAAGTTCCGGAAGAAGTAATAGAATCGGCAAAGGCAATAAGTCCCTTCGTCAGTTTCAACGTTCCCGCATTCGAAACGGCTCCGACGACGGCGACGCCGTATTCGCTTTCATTGGCAAGCGTCAGCGTTTTACCTGCGTCAACCGTTATGGACGAGTTCTGAACGTTACGGTCCTTAACGCCGGAATCAGCAGGAGTCTTAAAGGTAATCGACGCGTTGTTTTTAACGAGAAAATCGCCCGTTCCGAAACCGTTTTCACCGTAAACTTCAAAATTAAAAACGCCGTTTCCGCCATGAGCGACCGTCGTAGAACCGCTATACGCGTTATTTCCGTAAAGCGCAACGACGGAATTGTCGGGTTCCCATGTGTATCCGTTATTCCCGTAAACAAGATTTCCGCTGCCGGTAATATCGCCGCGGAAACGGGAAACCGTAGTCGAGCGGTAGGGCCGCAGATATCCCGTAGTTCCGTCGACCAGAACGATATCGTTCGGAACGTCGATATCCGAGCTGTTGTTCTGAAGACTTGCGCAAACGCCTTTTCCGCCAAGATAAATCGTCCCAACGCCAAGCTCTTTGCCATTTGACAGATAGACGCGGCCTGAATCAATAATCACGTCGCCGTTAAAGGAAGTGTTGTCCTGTCCCTGAAAACGCATCATGTTCCCGTTGCCGGAAAGGATCAGCGTACCGGAACCGGAGATATTATGTTTCGGGTTGAGCGTTTTACCGTAAGCCTGACTGATCGTAAAGGAACCGCCGTCTTTAATCTGGATATTGCCGCCAACCGTCGCGTCGGAGGAAAACGACTGCGCAAAATTCGTTCCGGAAATAACGAGCGTTCCGTCTCCGGTAAGAACGGTTGGAAGGAAAACTTTTCCGCCGCCGGAATTGGTCAGCGTCAGAGTTTTGTCTTTCTCAACGATAATCTGGCTGTTGAGCATCGTTCTGTTCGCGGCGTTTTCCGTACCGGTTTTGGCGAAATCGATAGTAGACGGGTTGCTGACGGTAAGTTTTCCAGTCCCAAAAGCGTTCGCGCCGTAGACTTCAAACGACGCGACGGTCGCCTTGGACCAGTCGTGATCAAGCGTCGTGTCGCCCGCGTAGGTATTATTGCCGTAAAATTTCGTAAGTACGGGTTCAGGTTCGCCGTAACCGCTCGCAAGCTTTCCAATCTGAAGGTTTCCGGCCCCGGTAATGTTTCCCGTAAAAGAAATGGTCCCTCCCCCTTTGGCGAAACGCAATGCGGAAGTTTTTCCCTCGGCGAGAACAATCTCGTTCGACATGACGGCGTCCGTCGTACTGGCCCAACCGTTCCCGCCGTTGGAAAGCGACGCGCCGTTAAGATAAATCGTACCGGTTCCCAACTCTTTACCCGACTGAATAAGAAGAACGCCTGCGTTCACATAAACGGGACCGGTAAAATTGGATTCCGCATTACTCATACGGATATAGCCGCCCCCGTTCTTGACGAGCGTAATGTTTCCGGTAATTTTACTCGTAAGGATTCGTATTTCCCCGCCATTATTAAACGTCACGGTCGCAGTCGCGCCCTCTTCGGTCGGGCCGATAATGCTCTGATCGAGGGAACCGAAATCCGACGCGGAAGAAAAAGTCAGAGAATCGCCGTCGGACAATACGTAATCTGCATTTACCCAGGCGGGAAAAGCGCCGAATATCGTCATGGCCGTCAATGAAGCAAAAACCGACAATTTTTTCATTTTATGCGTCTCCGTAAACGTCTCATTTTAAAATATGAACATCATATTATTCCATTGTACACGCGCATAAACGCGCGTCAAGAAAATTTTCTACATCTTATTCAAAATTTCCCCAAAAACAGTATCAATTTTATGGATTACGCCGTTCAAAACGATTAAGAGGCTCGAACGCGCAGTCCCAACCTCTCGATATCGTTCGGCCCCGCTTCCGCAAACTCAAATTAAAAATACGAATTCTCAATTCGCGGCCAGTCAAACGACAGGAAAGCGGAAACCACCGGAAAACGAAAACGTCCGGCAAGCGGAAACGGCCTGCCGGACGAATTGGAATTACCGAATAAAATTAAATTTCACGTTATCCAAATCAAGAGTCGCGTCAACATGTTTCAGCGCGGCAAAAACAAAATTCGTCAAAGTTTTCCAATCCTTATTGGGAATGGTTCTGGTAACCGTCAACGTTTCTCCTCCTTCCGGAGTCGCTTTCACAACGTAGGTATCCCCGCGGTCCGGCCCGACGGGAAGAAGAAGCTCGATATGCGTCCATCGATTCGGTTCATTGGAACAAATTTTCCCAGAGGCTGAAATTTCTCTGGCGTTCACGCGCATCGGCATTCCCAGACGATACGGCGACGCGTCGTCGCGGGCTTCGACGAGCATTTCCCCCCTTTCCGAAACGCGAATATCAAAAGAAATGCATGCCGTTCCGTTTTCAGAGTACTTCATACTGTAAGTGAAATGCGGATCAAACTCAAATTTCTGGTCCGGCGTGTCGGTCATACGGAGAAAATGATTTCCGTTTTCCTCAAGGATCCGATACGATCCCTTTTTCCCGTTTGGGTTGCGAACCGTACGAATCAGCGAACGCCGCGGCGTTTCAAAATCGTCCGAAAGCTCGAAAAGGATTTCCGGCGCGTCGGGCGCAAGGACGACCGGCGGATAATACCAGTTTTCCGCTTCTTTCGCCCACTGCGCGTCGTCTTTCAAAACGCCGGCTTTCGTGAAGTCAAACGGTTTGAAACCGATTTTCTTCAAAACGGGCTCTGAAGCCGCGGTAAATCGGAAATCGCCAGCCTTCGCGTCAACAAAATGCGGGTCGGCGACGATACTCTGCGCATCCTTTCCCATTTCCCGCCACCGTTCGATCGGCATATCGAAGAACGCCACCCCGGTTTCAGAATCAAAATTCCAGTACAGATTTCGGTTAAGTGCGGTAAACGGATTTTTCCAGTTTCCTTGCAGAAGAGTCTGCCCTTCCGCAGAATCGTAAACGATAATATTTCGTTCCAGAGTAAAGGAAAGATGTTCTTCCGGGCGCGAACGCTGAAGCTGCGCTTCACGGCTGAACGCCAGAATATTGTTGCGGAGCACGTTCTCTTTTCCGTAGTGCTGGTGGAAACTTCCGGTATGCGTCCGATAAACCAGATTGTTTTCCAGCACGATATTTGAAGATCCCTCGTCGGTATAGAGTCCCCAACCGCCTCGGCCGTATCGATTGTAGGAATTAATATCGTGAATCACATTATTTGAAACCGTAGTTCCCGGCGAAACTCCAAGCGAGTAAACGCCTCCCATATCGGAAAGGACGCCCTGTCCAATGTGATGAATATGGTTAAATTCAATGTGATTGTCCACCGCGACGGAATTATGGTATCCCCAGACCCACCCGAGCGAAACCCCAGTGTAGAAACCGTCGGAAATATCGTTATGGACAACCTGATTATGGGGAGAATTGCCAATCCAGACGCCAATTCCTCCCGCGTCGATACGTCCGTATCCGCGAACGATACAGTTGCGGACAATCGTTCCGGAAGTCAGATTTTCGGGAGAAAGGTCCTTTCCATGTCCCGGTCCGATCTGCACGCCGCCGGCGCCCAGATCTTCCATCAGACATTTTTCCACGCGGCAATTCCGGCACGCCTGGTGAAAATGAAAAGCGTAACCTCCGATATTCCGCACTTCGCAGGATTCAAAAACAAGATTCTCCGCCTGATTCGCCTGGATTGAGCTTGGCGAATTCACAGCCGCCTGCGCGTCGGAAAGTCCTTTCTCCGGCAAATTCCACACGTCGCAGGCAAAGACCGCTCCGCGAAAGACGATATCGCGAACTTTTTCCTCGCCGCCCTGAAATTTAAGGAATCCGCTCTCTTCAAAAGTTTTCGGCCCCGCCGGAGCAAAGAAACGGACGTTTTCCAGCGTCTCGCCTTCCCGCGGAATGTAGAGGCAGGTTCCGTCGCGTTTAAGCAGAAATTCACCCGGCTGGTCCAATGCCGACTCGACGCCTTCAATATGATACCGCAGATTCCGCCCCCATCCGTCCAGCGACCAACGCGGACCGCCGGTAAGCGCGACAAGATTCCCGGCAACATCTACGCTCTGGATTCGGTGAAGCGAAGATTCCCACGAATGGTAGCACATCATTTTCACATCCGTCGGATTCTTCATCGCGGCAATCTCGGCAAAAAGGGCCTGCTGTTCGACTCTCGGACTAAACCGGGTAAAAGGCTCGATCTCGTCGGCGTTTAAAAGATAGAAATAACGCCTCCCATCGGCAACGTCGGCATTCGGCGTACGGGCAAGAACCGCGCGTTTTCCGTTTACGAAAAGACATTCAAACCAAAAATCACCGTTTTTAACCGAATCCAACCGCGTAACAAACCAGCCGTTCTTAGCTTTTTTCCAACCGGTAATCTCAACGCCGCGGGTAAAAACAGGTTTACGAGTGAAATCTTCGGCTTCGTAAACCGTAAAAGAATCTTCCGGTCCAAAAGCAACCGGTTCGTCCAGATAGTACTCGCCCGGAGCAATTTTGACGGTCGCCGTCTCGCCGGGGTTGGCCTGACGCCAGGCTCGAACCGCGTCGCGAACTTCCGCAAGACTTTGTCCCGGCTTCATCTCAAAATCTTTAGCGGACAAAGAAACGCCCGCAAATACCGTAAGCAGGAATAATAGTAATTTTTTCATATTTTCGGCAGGGGTTAAGGATTAAAAATACTAAACTCCTGTGATTTTAATTTCTAACGCCCAATTTGTCAAGGGGGCGAATCTCAAAAGAAATCAATTTCGAAACGCGGAAGTCCAACCGGAATTTATTAAAATTTACTCTTCGCGCTAAATTACTCTCCGCGTCAAAAATTCCCCTTCGCTTCAAAATCCAGTCTGGAAATCCGAATCAGGACGGCGCGGCGCTTCATCGTCGTCGGCAATAGCCTCTTCGTTCTCCGTCGATTCTAGGAACGATCGCTTTTTAATCGCCTCCCATTCAACGGCGGGCGCGTATCCCTTCGCTTTTGCGGCGTTCAACCACTTTCGGGCGCCAACGGGGTCCGGCTCCATTCCTATTCCCAACTCCGCGTGAATAGAAGTCAAAAATTCCGCCGGCGCAAATCCCTGTTCAGCCGCCGCTAAAAGCCGCCGATTTGATTCCGCCAGATCTCTGGCGCCCAGAATTCCCCTTTCGTAAGCAATTCCCATCAGACACTGCGCCGATGAAACTCCTTCGTCCGCCGCCTTACGAACAATTTTCCAGACCGTCTCAGAATCAAGCGCGTCGTCGGGTATCGGACGAGTCGCAGCAAACAGGACCCAGGCCTCCGCAAAAGGGTCCTGCGCCGCGCATGCATCGCGGAATTTTTTTCGAGCGAGTTCCCGATTCATCTCCATTCCCTGCCCCAGAAACGCGCACAGAGCATAGAGCGAACCG
>CAZWOV010000115.1:0-8108 GCA_964635645.1 uncultured Planctomycetaceae bacterium
GGCGCGGCCGTTGGGGTTCACGATTATGAACGAATTGGGACTCTGGTCGAAACCGGCGTTGATATTCTTGTTCTTGATAGCGCTCACGGCCATTCCAGGAATGTGTTGGATACGGTCCGTCACATCAAAAAAGATTGGGATATTGATGTGATAGTGGGTAATATCGCGACGGCCGAGGCGGCGAAAGATCTGCTTGACGCCGGCGCGGACGCGATCAAGGTTGGTATTGGTCCCGGCTCGATTTGCACCACGCGCGTCGTTTCGGGCGTTGGAGTTCCGCAGATTTCAGCAATTAATAATGTTGCGCAGGCGGTTGAGGGCAGCGGCGTTTCAATCATTGCCGACGGAGGAATTCGATATTCCGGCGACATTACCAAGGCTATAGCGGCGGGCGCTCACGTGGTTATGCTCGGCGGGCTTCTTGCAGGTTTGGAAGAAAGCCCCGGCAGTAAGGTGTTTTATCAGGGCCGACAGTTCAAGGCTTATCGCGGTATGGGTTCGCTTGGCGCGATGGTTCGCGGTTCAAGCGAGCGTTATCGTCAGTCGAAAGCCGGACCGGACAAACTGGTTCCGGAGGGAGTCGAAGGGCGCGTTCCATATCGAGGAGAACTTGGACCATTTGTTTACCAGCTCGTAGGGGGGCTTCGCGCTGGTATGGGTTATTGTGGAACAAGAAATATTGAAGAGCTGCGCAGGGACGCCCGGTTCGTTCAAATTTCTCCGGCAACAGTTCGGGAGAATCACCCTCATGACATTAAAATTACGCAGGAAGCTCCAAACTACAATTCAGAGGATAACGGTTGATCCTCTTCATTTTCCAGGCGGACGGGAGGTCTGCCGAAACGTCTTTTTCTTTTCCGCGGTTCTGGCCGCGGCCGTCGCGGGGGCGGAAACGCGTTTTGTCCGTCCCGTGGCGTATCAGCAGGATTCTTCTGAAATGGGTAAAGCGCCGATTGTGCGTATTGATTCTGTTTCAGAAGAGTCTGAAAAGGTTCAATTGGTTTCCTGCGCGGAGCCGATTGACAATTCTGCGACGAACGTTTCAAAATGTTCGGGAGCCGCTTCTTCCAAGGCTCTGAAGTGGGTTGCCGTAAATTCTCCGGAAGCTCGGAAAATTCAGGAGAATCTACGCGGCGCCGGGAAAGGTGCGAATTCTGAAGTTGCGCTGGATATTGGAGTGAAACAGGTTGCCAATCGCAGCGCCGGTTCTTCGTTAGTAACTCCGATTCCGTCGGTAATGCCGCGGTATTCTCGGGTACGTCTCACTTCAGGGAACGACGAATCGGTTGGATTGGATTTAAATAATCTGGATGCGCTGAATATTTCGGAACCAGGAAAAGGGGTTGACGCGTCGTCTGTAGAGAATGCGGATGCGATTCCTGCGGCGGATAAACCGTTTAATATGGAGGATTCCGCGGACTCGTTACCGGACGGAGCGGACGATCCGATGATTTCCAGCGGTAATTCGGGTGAATTTACGCCGGTTTTGCCTGAAGCGGATAGCGTGGAAAATGGAATGACCGATCTTCTTGAGGCGCCTACGGTAGAATTGGATAAGAACGTAGAAAAGTCTGGTAACGGACCTTCCGAATCGGCAATTCCGGGAGCGATTGGAAATAAAAAACAGGAAAGTAGTCTGACGCAGGGGGGCCTGAATCAGGATACGCAAATGCCGAATCAGGAAACGGAGGTTCTGAATCAGTTGCCGAAGGCGGGTTCATTGAATGAATTGACGCGGCGGCACCGTGATTTGACCGAATCGTTTACTTCGCGTCAGGTTGACGTGGAAGACTATGATATGCCGTGTGAAAGCAGCGAGCCGATGCATCGTATTACGGAAATCACAAACGATATTGATCTTCATGATACTAAAATTGTTCCGAAGACATGTCCGTTGGCTCCGGACGACGAATATTTCCCGGCGCGTGAATTTGCCGGAACGAATTTTACCTGGACGGCCTCGAATCTCTGTCATAATCCGCTTTACTTTGAGCAGCCTGGCGTCGAGCGGTACGGGCATACGATTGGACCGCTTCAGCCGGTTCTTTCAGGGGCCCAGTTCCTTGCGACGATTCCCTATCTTCCGATGTTGATGGCGATCGATCCTCCGAATGAATGCCAGTATGCGCTGGGATACTATCGTCCGGGCAGCTGTGCGCCGCGAAAATGGAGTCCCATTCCTTATTCGATGCGCGGAGCCATTGTGGAAGGCGGCGTCGCGACGGCTCTGGTTTTCCTGATTCCGTAAAATTAACAGGCAGAAATATTTCTTTTTCTGTCGCGAGATACCATATGCCACGGAACGGACGCTTTAGCGAGCGTCCGTTTTTTTGCTGTTCATTTCTGAAAAAAACGAAATTCAGGCTTGCGTCAAAATAAGAACTCTGTTAAAATAATTACCGCGATGTTTTGGTTTAAGAAAAAAGAAAGTTAATCAGATCATCTCCTGGGACGCAGGCGGATTTTATGGATAGTGAAATACTTTTAGAACTGGGGCGCAGTTCGATAATGTTAACGCTGACACTAGCGTTGCCGGTTCTTTTGACGGCGATGGTCATTGGTTTTTTGGCGGGCCTTTTTCAGGCGTTGACTCAAATTCAGGAACAGACGTTGGCGTTTGTGCCGAAAGTGATTGCGGTTCTTCTGGTTTTAGGTTTGGGAATGCCGTGGATGCTCTCGGCGTTGACGGAATTTACCCGCGAAGTGATTTATGGGATTCCGGAGATGATTTTACCTTAATGAAGATGGAGAATCTGGAACGGAATGGAAAAGTTCATTTTTCTTACGACCTGTCCGTTTATCCTGATCCTGATACGAATGACGGTTCTGTTTCTCATTGCTCCGCTTTTTGCGGGAAAGATGGTTCCGGTTCGTTTTCGGTTTTTTCTGGCTCTGGCGATTTCATTGCTTCTGACGCTCCACCAGGCGCCGACGGTTTACTGCTTTCAAAATTCTTCAAGTTGGACCGATCTCGGATTTTTGAGCGCGTGTTTGAGCGAACTGTTTCTTGGATTGGCGATGGGAGGCGCGGCGCTTCTTTTTTGGGGAGCCCTTCAAACTGCTGGAACTGCCATTGCGTATTGCGGTGGAATTTCTTTTCCGGTTGACGGAGGTCTTTCAAATGACGCGGCTCCAATTACGGCGTCTTTTTTTTATGTTTTGGGCTCCGCGGTCATTTTTCTCACGGGAGGCCACCTTCTTCTGCTCGATTCGTTGCTGACGAGCTTTAAGACGTACCCGCCGGGCGCGGCTGCCGGGATTTTGGAACTGTTAAACGAGCTTCCCGACGTTTTTGCGTTGGGGTTTCAGACTGGTATTCAAATGGCGTTGCCTGTGTTGACGACGATTCTGCTTGCGCAGATTGGTTTGGCGATTTTGAATCGAGTATTACCGCAGCTTGATATTTTGGGGACGGCGTTTCCGACGAACGTTCTGGTTCTTTTTTTAGCGCTTTCCATGACGCTTGGAGCGTCCATGCTGCTTTTTCAGGAAAATTTTGAGGGAATCTGGCGAGAACTTTTTACGTTTGAATAGTTTTAACAAAAAGACGTAAGCGGTGCGGTTTTTGTTGGTTTTCGGCATTTGTTTCTGTGATTTTTTCACAGAATCTTAAGTCGGCGAAATGTTTCGTTAAGAGGGTATTCGGAGAGTATTCTTTTTATATTATTATGTCGGACGAACGTACTTTTGAACCTACTCCAAGACGTCGGCAAAAAATGCGCGAAAAGGGAGAAGCGGCTTTTAGTCGCGACCTTGCGAGCGCGTCGATGCTTTTAGCCGGGATGTTGCTTTTTTGGGGATTTGGAGAGAGCTTGACGGGCGTTCCGACGCAGTTTCTGGAGAATTCGTGGTCAGAGGGGGCTATGTTGACTGCGTCTCCGGAAAAGTTCCTTCAAAAATGGAATTTATGGATTGGGACGGCTCTTTGGGGCGTCGTTCCTCTGTTGGCGGCGATTCCAGTCGCGATGGTACTGGCGTCGCAGATTCAAACGCGTTTTCTTTTTTTACCTTCGAAATTAAGTTTTCATTGGGAAAATTTGAATCCTGCCGTCGGATTGAAGAAGATTTGCTCATTGGATTCGCTGGTTGCCGTTGGATTTGGTTTGTTTAAAATCTTGTTGGTGGGCGCGTTTATCGTTTGGATGTTTTTTCGTCGGCTGCCTCAATTGGGAGGTTTGTGCCGATTGGAATTTCACGAGGCGGTTTTGCGGATGAAAGACATGGTTCTTGGGACCGCTCTTCAAATTTCTCTGGCTCTTTTTTGTCTTGCGCTCGCGGATTATGGATGGCAGTTTTACCGCCATAAACAGAGGCTTAAGATGACTTTTGAAGAATTACGGGAAGAAATTCGTCAGCAGGAAAGAGCGAAATCCTGAAACGGCGCGTTTGTCGGCCGTTTCAGGCAAGTATTCTGAAAACAGGGAGCAGGGGAACCGGTCATAGCGCGAACGGTCGGTCTTTTTTATCTGAATTACTAAAAACGACCGTGCGTTTTTTGGAGTTCGGCCGCTTTATCCCGCATGTCCTGAGCGGATTTGCGTCTTTGGGCTCCTTCGTAGATTTTTGCGAGCGAGAGGTAGTAGTCGATATGATTTGCGATATTCCGGTCGTTTTTCAGGAGATATTCAAAATCTTTCCGGGCGTCTTTCCAGCGGCTGAGTTGGATTTCCGCCAAACCGCGTAATTGTCGAATCTCAATATTTTTGGTATTTTTCAATAAAACTTTTGAGAAATCCAGAATTGCGTCCTCAAAGTTTTTGTTTTCGTAGTAGATTTTTCCGCGATATTCATATGCCGTTTGACAATCGGGCGTCTCGTTAATATATTGCGTTAGACAGTTTAACGCTTCGTCAGGCATGTTCCGGGCGTAGGCGATTCCTTTTTGAAGACAGGCTTGGCGGTTTTCCGGATTCAGTTTCAGGATTTTGTTGAAAATTGCGACGGCATGTTCGTATTGCGAATAAACGTCGCGATAAAGCAGCCCTTGATAGAGAAGAGCGTTTTCGTTTTCCGGATCCAGTTTCAGGGCCTTTTCAAAATCGGCTTTAGCCAGATCGAACGCTTTGGAGAAAACGTCTGGATTTCGAAGATAGATAAAACCGTGTTCCGCGAGTAAAGAGGCGTCGTTGGGCGCCGTCTCCAAAAGTTTATCGCACAGTTCAAGCGATTGCCGAATCCGTTCCGTCGAATGTTTGAGAGCGGCTTCCTGCGTGAACGCGTGAAGTCTGATTCTTTGGAGCTGAATATTTTCCGGATCAGTTTCAAGTAATTTATCGCAGAATTGAACCGTCAAAGAGTATTCGTCGAGGGAATCTGTTTTCTGAAAAAATATCTGAATAAATTCCAGAGACGCGCAGTTTTCCAATTGAACCTTCCGAATGTCGGCCAGTTTTACTTCATTTTCAGTTGCCCGACATACTTGCGCGTACCGCTCGAGTTCATCTTCCGTCATGGATTTTAGATCGACACGGCTGAAAGCGTTAAAGGCGACGTCCCATTGGGCGCTGTTGATTGCGCCTTCGGCTTTGTCGAGCAGTTCGCGGCGGGAAAGACTGGAAAGGTCGTCGGAGGTTGAAGAAGTCAGAGGGACGGAATTTATTTCAGGCGTTGGAATTTCTTTCGGTTGTTCGCCGAGCCGTTTTTTTCCCTGAAGCGAGCGGTTTTCTTTTTCGTCGGCCGATTGAACGTCGGATGAAAACGTTTCGTCGTTTAACGACGTCGTTTGATCGGTTTTCAGTTCTTCTTCGCTTTGCGGTTTTTGACTGTCGCCCGTTTCATTTTCGGCCTGATTCAACGCGGTTGACGGCGTTATTTGCGGAACGTCGTTTTTCAGAGCGCCGTTGGTTTCGGAAAAGGGAAGAGCCGTCTGTGAAGATTCGATTTTGGGAGCGGAAAGCCCGCGCGGCAACATACTGGCGGAACCGCCGTGAATTTTTTCCGAAACAGGAATCGTCGGTTCCGACGTTTCAGGTGTCTGATTCGTCTGTTTTCCATTAAAATGTGCGCCCAGGATTATTCCAAGGATTAAAACGGTTGATATTCCCGTTGCTGAAAGTAGTTTTAGACCGTATTTTTTTGTGAAGACGTTGTTTGGGGGCGATTGATTGTTTTCGGAAGGTTCCTGGTCTTCGGGTAATTTCAGTTCGACGGACGGCTTTTCCAACGCGTCGATAAATTCTTCGCAGGTTTCAAAACGCAGTTTGCGATTTTTGGCCAATGCCTTTTGAAGGGCAAGATTCACAAAATCCGGCGCATTCGGAATAGATTCCGGGCTTTTATTCAGGATTTGAAAGCCGAGTACCTGCATGTTGGCGCCGATAAAAGGAAGTCGTCCCGCAAGAAGTTCGTAGACGACGACGGCAAGAGAAAATTGATCCGCTTTGGCGTCCTGAAAGTCGCCGCTCCACTGTTCCGGCGACATGTACGGCAACGTTCCCGATCCGTCGAAGTAAGTCGACGTTTGGCTTGTCAGCGACGAACGTATTTCCATGACAAGGCCGAAATCGATGAGCTGAACGCCGTCGCTGGGATCTTTACTGACCATGATGTTTTGCGGTTTAACGTCGCGGTGAAGTACTTTTTTAGAATGTGAATAATCCAGAGCCTGAGCGATTGGTCTTAGAAGACGAACGGCTTCCTGAACTGGAAATTCTCCGTGAAGACGCATATACTGCGCGTAGTAATCCTGAAGAGTGATTCCGTCAATGAATTTCATGACGATGACCGTTCCCGCTTTGGGGTCGTTCTTCATGGCGTACATCGGGCAGATGTGCTGATGCTGAAGACTGTGAATTTTATGGAACATTGACTGAATGCGGGAAAATTCTTCCTGAAGATTCTGAACGTTTGGCGAAAGCGTTTTGAGTACGACGGGGCGAAGAATATTCCCTTCGTAAACTTCGTCTGCGCGCCAGATTTCGCCCATACCGCCATGCCCAAGACGGGCTCTCAAAATATACGTATTGCAAAGAATATCGCCGACGACAAGCAACTTTTCCGGCATTTTTATTGAAGATTCTTTCCGAGGGGCGGAAGGGGCGCTGTCAAAGACGACGGTTTCGAAATCATTATTTTCAGACGTCATTTTTTTCTTCTCCTGTTTCCTGACATTTTTATTATAATCGAAAAAAAACAGGAAGTCAAGTTCCAGAGACTCGTTTGGAGTATTTTATTTCCAGAAATATTTTGTTTGCGAAAACCCGGACCGGAAATGAATCGGAAACGGCGAACGTATTTAAATTTATTCAGCGTTAAATTTATTCAGCGCGAATTGGAAAATCGCGTTTCTCTGGATTCAGAAAACGGCGGAGATTTGACAGAATTTCTTCAAGGTAACCGGCCGCGTCCTCGCGGGTTAACAGAGACGTGTCGTAAATAATCGAAAATTTCATCTCGTCGGCATACGTGCAGCAACCGATGGAAACGTTCGTTTGAGAACGAATGGGGGAGACGACGTCGATTTCATCCAGAATCAGATTTTGAATTTGGATTTTCCCGTCCTTTGTTCGCGGAAGCGAGACTTCCTCCGGAGTAAAGATTCTGCCGAGATTCGTCATGACCAGCGTCGCCCAGCAGTCGCACATTTTGACCGCGCGATAAAGATTACCCCAGATCGCTCGCGCGTCTTTCAGGTTGACCAGTAATCCCGCTCCAAGTTTGAGTCTTTTGGCGTACTGCATTTCGCGATGGATTCCGTTCAGAAAGCACTGTGAAAAATCGATCTGGTTCGTATGACGATCCAGAAAAAGCATACTTACGATATTCATCGCGGGCATGGATTTTAATTTGGGACGACGCAGATCGAACGGTACGGAGATTCGAATCCAGCGTTTTGAAGAATCGTCGTGAAAGCCGCTTTGTTCCGGATGAGCGCGTTGCCAGTTTCGCGTACCGTTCCAGACGGCCTGAAGAAGTATGTCGTTGAAAGTGAAATGTTTGCCGCGGCATACTGCCAGGAGCGAACGAACCTCTTCCCCGGAGAGCTTTTGGGAAAGAATAGCCGGGAAATCGGCCGGACGGCGGCTGCGATCTTCCGGAACGGTTTTTTTACTGAAAAAAGAGAATTTCTTTGCGCGGGAAGTCGGAGTCTCCGGCGTTGATTGGGAACG
>CAZWOV010000116.1:0-8002 GCA_964635645.1 uncultured Planctomycetaceae bacterium
GGAAGAAACGGAGGCGTTTTATTTTCGGCATGATTGAAAATCGCCGGTTTACCAGGTTTCTGTTTTTTCTTTGCTGTCCCTAAATATTTATCAAAAAAATGGCAATTTCACTTGAATCGTTTGTTAATCGTTTTCGTAAATCGTTCCAGATGATCCGCGATAATGTGGAGACGCTCACGAAGCTTGACGCCGCGACTGGCGACGGCGATCACGGCGTGACGATGGTTCGAATCGTAGATAAAGCTGAGAATGCGATTGAAACTAAAGGCTTTGGCGATTTTTCGGCTCTTTTCAAAGCAATGGGCATGGGCGCCATGTCTGCCGGAGGCGGATCTGCCGGACCGCTTATGGGACAGTTTTTTATGGGGTTGGCCAATGGACTTCCTGCGGATACGAACGCTATGAACACGGCTGACGTTGCGAAGCTGATGGAAGCCGGATACCTTGGAATGTTCAAATTTTCCAAAGCGGAAGTCGGCGCCCGCACGATGATGGACGCCCTGAAACCAGGCGTCGACGCGCTTTTAGCCGCGGCTGAAGCCGGGAAAGATATTGAAACGGCTCTGGCTGAGGCTCGTGAAGCCGCCGCGGCCGGCGCAAAAGCTACGGAACAGATGCTTGCGAAGTTCGGACGCGCTCGAAATTTGGGCGATCGCGTTCTCGGAAGCGCCGATCCCGGCGCGACAAGCTGGAGCTTTATTTTTGCCGGACTTTGCGAGTAAATTCAGATTTTGCGGCGTTGAGCGTCAGGCGGTTTCCGGCGTTCGGCGCCGCGGACGGTCGCGCGCCTTGAATCGTTTTTTATTTTTAATGAAAAGCGGGTGAAAGTTTGATATCGAATACCCGGTCCATTGTTGCCAATCGTCTGTCGCGGAAAATTTTCGTACTGCGGAATTTTGCCGTTTTTTTAGCGGTTCTTGTTTTTCTGCCGACGTTCTGTGGAAATTTTGTTTTCGCCGATACGGAAATTCGTCCGGTTCAGGATGCGGAAAAATCTGCGATACCGGTGAATCGCGCGATTTTGGGCGTGAATCAACTTTTTTATGGAAAAGACAGTTATGGACTCTTGAAACCCGGTTCTCAGGAGACCTGGCCTGAATTGGTTGAAATACTTCGCGGACTTGGTATTCGATCCATGCGCTATCCCGGCGGTTGCGGCGGAACGCATGCGTACGACTGGAAAAAAAGCGCGGGGTTTAAAGGCGGATATTCCGGTCTGGGGCTGATTGAATTTTTGCGGCTTTGCGAGGAGATCGGCGCGGAACCCATCCTTGGTATTTCTGCGTTTCGAGGAACTCCAGAGGAAGCCGCGGAATTTGTGGAATTTCTTAACGCGCCGAACGACGGACTCCATCCGTGGGCGAAAGCGCGTTGCGAACTGGGGCGTTCGGAACCGTACGGAGTACGATTTATTGAGTACGGAAACGAATCGTACCATGGGAATCATTCGGAGACTCCCGCGCGGGGGATAACGTCGGGCGAGTACGGCCGAAATTACCTGAAATTCCGCGACGCCATGAAAAAAGTTGATCCGAACATTCAGCTTGGCGTCGTTTTAGGCCCGGTTTACTGGAATCGCGGAGTGTGGAAAGCGATTGGCGAGGATTTTGATTTCGGGATTGTTCACCATTACCATACGGTTCGGCAAACGGACGCCGCGGAGTATATTCTGAATTTCAACGCTGCGGACCGTCTTGAGAAAGAAAAACAGAAGATTTTGGCTGTTTGTCCCGAGGGGCGTCGGAATAATTTGCCGCTTGCATTGACGGAGTTTAATACGAATTTAACCCAGCATATGCATTTGACTGCGGCGCTTGCGAATGCCGAAACGCTTTTTTTTCTTTGCCGGAATCCGGATTTTTTTGCCGCGCAGTACTGGCAATTCCTGAACGAAGCGTTCGGTATGGTTCGCGGCGAGGCTGGGGATTTTGTCAAACGACCGAACGCCTTGATGTTTGAACTTGTTTCCGGCGCGCTTCAGGATTGGGTTTTTCCAACGGAACAAACCGGAAGAATCGTTTCCGTTTCGCCGTTGAATGAGAGAGTTTTAGCCGACGGCGGGGAAGAAATTCTCAAAGATCTGACTCCGGAAGATTTGCAGAAAAATCTGCTTTCTTCTCCGCGATGGAAACCGGACGCCGATCGTGCGCGGACGTCGCTTGAGTTTTTACCGAATGGGGAAATGAAAGTTGAATTTCTGACGGACGAGGCGTTCAATTTTTACCACGTTTCCACCTGGTTCAAGGTCCCGCGTTGGCGTTTGGCAGCGTATCGGCTTACCGCGGAAATTCGCGTAGAGGGAATGGAAGATTCCTCCGGGATTGCTTTGGAGTTGGGCGATGGTCGCGGATACACGAAAACCCGATCTGTCGCGGCGACGGAATGCGTTTTGTCGAGCGAGTGGACTCCGGTTGCCGTCGATTATCTTCCGTTGCGGGATACGGATTCGCTGGAATTGAAGGTGCGTCGGTTTAACGGCGGCGGGCGTGGAAATGCTTTTATCCGAAATATTCGCATAGTTCCCGTTTTTCCGGATGAATTTTCAAAACCGGCGATTGGTTCGCTTTTGAGCGTTTCGGACGGCGGCGAACGTTTGGGACTGCTTTTGCTGAACCGTTCGTTTGAACCGGAGACCGTGACGTTTGACGCGGGTTCTTTTCCATTTCGTCTTTCCGCGCGAAAAGACGGAGAGACTGCCGCGACGACGGAATCTCCGGCGAAAATTCCTGCCGAGAGCGCGGGCGTGAAAGTTTTGGCGCAGGTTCTGACTGCGGACGATCCTTACGCGGACAACGAGTCGGCGGCGCAGAAGGTTCGGATTGCTCCTTTGGCGGTTCGTGTTGAAGAAACTGTCGAAGGGAGCGGTAGAAAGACAAAATTACGGCTGACGGTTCCGCCTTACTCGCTGGTCGGCGTTACTCTGGAAAACTGATTAGGCCAAACCGGGAGTAAGCTAAACTGGGAGCGGGCTAAACCGGAGTAAACAAAATCGGGAGCAAGTTAAACCGGGAATAAGCTACCGGAGTAGGTTAAACCGGAAGCGGGCTAAACCAGGAACGGGCAGAAACGGCTGAAACTGAAAATTAACCGGGAAACAGACTGAACCGATCGAATTTGTTTGGGGTGCAAACCCCTGGATTTTTGGTATTCCGGGAGAATCGTTTTTCTGGGATACGAATTCATTTTTTCAGAAAAAGGAAACTTCAAAATGGCAGATGCTCAGGGCAACAAAATTGCAAAAAATTTCTACGTGGACGTGAAACCGGAAACGAAAGGTTTTTACCTTAAGGGCCTTACCGGTTACGATTGGGGGGTTCAGGACCGTATGACCCGTATGTTCAACAAAAAAAGCGGCCATACGGTGATGCTTGCGTTTGACCACGGATATATCATGGGACCGACCGCCGGTTTGGAACGGATGGATATTACCGTGAAACCGTTGATTGAGTACGCCGACGTTCTTATGTGTACTCGCGGGGCGCTTCGCTCTTGCGTTCCATCCGACTCGAACAAGCCGATTGCATTGCGTTGCACTACGGGCGCGACGCTTTTAAATGAGCTCAGCTACGAATGCCTTGGCGTCGATATTGAAGACGCTTGCCGTCTGAACGCTTCCGCTATGGCGATTCAGGTTTTTGCCGGCGCCCAGTACGAACATAATTCTCTGGACAATTTGGCGCAGTCTATCGACTGTGGTCTTCGGTATGGCATTCCGACTCTCGGCGTGACTGCCGTTGGTAAAGACATGGCCCGCGACGCTCGCTATCTTGGACTTGCGACGCGCGTTTGCGCAGAAATCGGTTGCCAGTTTGTTAAGACGTACTACTGTGAGAATTTTGAAGAAGTGGCTTCTGGGTGCCCGGTTCCGATTGTGATCGCCGGCGGTAAGAAAGTTCCGGAACTGGACGCGTTGAAACTTGCGTACAGCGCCATTCGCGACGGAGCTTGCGGTGTTGATATGGGACGCAATATTTTCCAGGCGGAATGCCCGATCAGCATGCTTCAGGCCGTGCGCGAAGTCGTTCATAACGGCGCGACGGCTGAACAGGCCTACCAGATGTACCAGGATCTCATGGCCGCTAAATAGTCGGCGGAAGTTTGGTTCAATAAGATTGAGACAAAACAAAGGGAAGGTCTGCACGGCCTTCTTTTTGTTTCTATTTGTTGAGATTGGCGGTAAATTTGGGATTGAAATTTGCCGCAAGACGGGGACGTTGGAAGAAGAGAAGTGAAATTCAGCTTTGCGAAACGTTTTTGTTCTACCAGGTAAATTTATTGTTTCAAAACAGTTTGGTGACGAGTTGGAAAAGTTGGACGAGAATTGAAATTTAAAAAAACAAAAACTCCTGCGAATAACAGGAGCTTTAAATACGTCTGGCGGGGGTCGAACCCACAACCTACGGATTAGAAGTCCGTTGCTCTATCCAATTGAGCTACAGACGCATACAGAGAGGACGTAAACTCAAAGTACTCATGAATTATAGCTGGAAAATGGATTTTGACAAGCGGGGGGATGGGAAAAGAGAGCAAATTTTTGTTCTTTTTAGAAAAAATTTAGAAACTTTCAGAATATTCTGTAAAATTTGAAATATTTTAATAAAAATTCCTCAAAACGCCAACCCCCCCACATGACAAAATCTTTTTTTCAGCTATAATACGGGTAATTTTAACGATTTTCGTTTTTACTTATCTCGCGTTACGCAATAGCGCGGCGCGTTTAATTCATGATCGGAGGTTTTCCATGATCGTTACCACGACCGAACTGTTCAAGCAGGCTTACGGCAAATACGCCATCGGCGCATACAACATCAATAATATGGAACAGGCCGTTGGTCTTTTCCGCGGCAATCTCGGCAAATCTGCCAAAAATGACGACGCGGTTGACAATGCCAAAGCCGCTCCGTTTATCATTCAGATTTCCCGCGGCGCTCGCGGTTACTCCGATAAACGAATCCTTGAAGGTCTTATTCGCGCTTGCGACCAGGTGTTCCCGGAAGCTATTTTTGCCGTTCACCTTGACCACGGTACTGAAGAAGTCTGCTACGACTGCATTGACAGCGGATTTTATTCTTCCGTTATGATTGACGCTTCGCATGAAGATTTCGAAAAGAACATTGAAATTACCAAACGCGTTGTCGATCGCGCTCATGCCAAGGGAATCGTCGTGGAAGCTGAACTTGGTCAGCTCGGCGGAGTTGAAGAAGACGTTGTCGGTTCCGTGAAACTGACGAATCCGGAAGACGCCGTTAAATTCATCGAAGCGACCGGTTGCGACTCTCTTGCCGTCGCTATTGGAACTTCTCACGGCGCGTTCAAATTCTCCGGTAAACAGGGACTTCATTTTGACGTTCTGAGCGAGATTCAGAAAGCGGTCAACAGCGTGAAAGCCAATTTCCCGCTCGTTATGCACGGTTCCTCCAGCGTTCCGCAGGAATGGGTTGCTCGTATTAACAATGCCGGCGGTAATCTTGCCGGCGCTTCCGGAGTCAATGAGGACGAATACTTCAAAGCCGCTCAGATGGGCGTCTGCAAAATCAACATCGATACCGACGGTCGTCTGGTCTGGTGCGCTACCCTGCGCGAAGAATTCCGCGATCATCCGGAAGTATTCGATCTGCGTCCTTCCGGCCAGGTCTTCATGAAGAACTACGCCGATTACATCGTCCACAAGAACCAGAAACTCGGTTCTGCCGGTTCTTTGGCCGACGTCGCGGCCGCTCTGAAAAAATAAGTAAATTTTGCGATTTTACGATCGTTTGAAATATACTTTGCCCCGGCTTTTGAGTCGGGGTTTTTTCATGATATTTTATGGAACTTTTTATTGTTCCTGGGGACGGACGAATTTGAGGTAAAATAAAAGACGGAGAGCGCGGACTCCCCGTCTTTTTTCTTTTTTAAAATTAGTATTAAGATAATCAGAAACCGCGGTCAGCCAAAATGTCGTTGAAGTCGCGCAGATGATAATCGATACCGACGTAGTCGAGCAGTCGGCAAAGGGCGCGTTGCGCTACGCCGACGCCGTCGGGTCCGCTGTATCCGCCGAATTGTCCTCCGCCTTTGACGTGGGGTTCAAGATCGACGAAAAATCCCGGTATTCCTCTGGCTTTGAGTTTCGCATCGATTTCAGGCAGGGCTTTTTTCAGTTCGCGGAAAATTGCTTCATGTCCGCCGTCGCCCAGATCGCATGGAACAAAGTTTTTGAGTTGCTCTTCATCGATCGGATCGCCTTTTTTTACGGGTTTAGGATGGCGGTAGTCTTTCACGTGGAACCAGCCTAAACCTGGCAGACAGGCGCGGAACTGATCGAGAATTTCGCAGGAATCGAAGCCCTGAACAACCAGATTGCCTACGTCAAAAACGAGAGTCATGGATGGATGATTGATTTTTTGATAAAGTTCGGCCATGAGCCATCCGTTTCCGCCGACGAGATTGGGTTCCACTTCCAGACCGAACGTCAGGTCGCTGCGATGACAGGTTTCGGCAATTTGCGAGAGCTGGTCCACCGCCTGATTCATATAGTCGCGCGGATCTTTGCCGAACGGATGATAGAAAGAGAAACCGCGGATGAGCTTACTTTCCAGAGCGTGAGTAATTTCGCAGGCGCGGTTTACTTCGTCCAGATATTCGTTGAACGGAACGTAACGGTTTTTGGAGCCGTCTTCTTCGTCAACAAGTTTGACTTTGCCGATAGGCGATCCGATGGAGGAGACGTTAAGCCCGAAGTCATTCTGAATTTCGCGGATGGTCTGAATTTCATCCATGGTCAACGCCATCACGTTTTTCGTGCCGTTTCCGACGTCAATAAATCGGATGCTGTAGTACTGAAGTCCGATGGCCGCGTAGGCGGTAAACTGTTCTTTGATGGACTTTTCAAGTTGTTTGGAAACGCCTTCGTCAGCGAAACCAGTCAAAATTACCTGAGGTTTGGTCATGGCTAATTCCTTAAAACGAGTGAAAAAAAACGAAGTAAAGTATTTGAATACGTTGGATTGAATTTGGGAACTTAATTCACTGCCGCCGGGGAGGCTTCGAGCGGTTTAGATTTCGAAATTGAAGGTTTCCATGACGATTCTCCAGATTCGAAAAGCAATGGTTTGAGGTTCCGCGTAAATTTTAGCCTGTCCCGTGAGTCCAATTTCCATTAAACCTTCGGAATTATCGAGAGGAACGTCCACTTTGTACGACGTAATTTGAGGTTTTTCCGTTCCATCCTGGTCCGTTACGGTCGAGACTTCGCCTTTATTTTTATTTGAGAGCCGCGGAGAAACAACTTTGATTTCTTCCGTTGCGACGTCGGCCGTTTTACCGGTAAAGGTTTTGAATGGACATTCGTTTAGATTTACGTCAACTCTTTGTCCGCGCGAGATAAAATCTTTTTGAGATTGAGTGACGACGAGGGTAGCCTTCATTTTTTGAGGATCTCCGATGAGGCAGAACGCGTCGCCGGTTTTCATGAAAGCTCCGAGATTTCGTTCCTGAAATGGAGTTCCGTACCATGAAGGGAGGAATCCGTCGCGTTCTATTTTTTGGGTGAGCGGAGCGGGAACGACGACGCCGTTTTTGGTTGCTCGGATAATAAGACGTTCCCGGTCCTCCATTCTTTGCTGAAGATCCTTAACGGTTGCTTCCAGCGCTTTCTGAACGATTGGTATTTGCGCCTCTGCCGTAGGGTCGAGTTTTGCGAGCGCCGGAAGATTGGCGAGTTGCGTTTGGAGTCGGGCCGCTTCGCGTTCCAATTCACGAATGCGAATGTCCAGGTCGGGGTCTGCAAGAACGGCCAGCGTTTGTCCTTTCTGGACGGCGTCGCCGGGTGAAACATTCAGTTCCATAAGCGCGCCGGGTACCAGAACATAAACGGCGTCTCCCTGCGCGTATTGAATTTCAACCGGAGTGAAAATGCGGTATGGAAATTTAACGAACAGGACGACGGAAATAACTCCGATGAATGCGGCCAACGAGAGATAAAAACGTACTTTTTTCACTTTTTCCAGTCTCCCCGGAA
>CAZWOV010000117.1:0-7930 GCA_964635645.1 uncultured Planctomycetaceae bacterium
CGTTTGCCTGGGACGAACGTCTTTCAGGTTTTAACGGCGTTTCGTCCCTTGCCTGAGCCGACGGAGAAAGAAATTTTGTTTTTGGCGGAGGCGGGAAAGGAATTTTTCACCTTTCCCGGCCCGTAAAATTAAATCGGACTTTCGTAGGCGCGGAAGGTAAGGTTGAGTATTGGACGGTTTTGAGTTTTTACGCGGGCGGCGTTTGCTTAAACGGTTTTGTGGAATTTGAGGTTTGGAAGTGGGAAATTCGAAAAGTCGAAAAGCGGATCGGAAAGCGCGGACGTTTTTGCGTTCCGTCGATTTGCTTTTTGGCGGGATTGAGGATGAAATCCTGGAGTCCTATTCCCTGTGCGCTTTGTCGGTAATCAAGAAGTTGAGCGGGAATGCCCGCCTGATTCATTTTCTCACAGACAGACTTGAGATAATTTGTCAGTTTGTTCCTGAAACGCGCCTCAATTTTCTTTATGCGCTTGCAATTTGTTGGGCTATAGAAAATCAGCCGACGCGCAAAGAGGAGCTTTTCCGGAAATTTCAACGCGAATTTCCAGAAAAAACGCATAATTTCCATTATCTTGATTTTATTTTGTCGTTGGAGTACGAGGCGCCTTACGACGTTGCGCCGCTGTGGGGCAGTCTGATTTCGCGGATTGATTTTCCGAAGATAATCGAACTGTACGCGGATTATCGCGACGTAAGTCCTTACGTTCGGGAATGGCTTCGGCTGACGAACTCATTTTCAGATATTTCGTATAAGCGCACGATGCTTTGCAGTAATAAAAGTTTATCGTGTTTTACTGAAAAATTTAAGGAACATCGCTATCTTCTGGGAAAAACGCTGGTTAATTTTCTTGCCGAGGATTCGAATCCCCGTTTTCAGAAACTTTACCTGCGGACTCTTAAGTCGATGAGCGGGAAATACTCTTCCGATACGGAATTTCAGAATATTTATTCCAGCGGACTCCTGAACTGTATTTCTCTTGATTCCTGCGCTGAAGATTTGCGCGAGGCGTCATTCCGGGAACTTTTTCGGCTTCTGCAGACGTTTGCCGATTCTTCGCCCATTCAGGAGAATTATGCGACCGCGATATTTTGTCTTGCGCTTGAGGAAAAAAAGCTTGCCGTGAAGAGGAAACGAATTCGCGCTTTAATGAATCTGCTTCAGAAGACCTCGCTTTCCCCCATTGTTTTCCGAACAGCGGCGCAGACGCTTTTTAACCATATTATCGACGAATCTTCTATTCCTCGTAAACGTAAAGTTCTGAGAGAACTTGGAGAACTTACGAATCGAACCGGTAATCTTTCCGTCGTCTGCCGAGAATATGCGCGGGCGCTGGTAAATATGATGGTGGACGATCCGAATGTTGGAAAGAAGAATCATTATTTGAAGATTCTCGAAAATCTTACGGAAAAAGAGCCCGATTCGAATGAGCTTGCCCTTGAATATGCGAAAGCTCTTATGAATTTTGCTCTTAACTCCGTTGAAGAAATAAGGACGGCGGAATATCTCTCGCAGCTTCTGGAATTTTTGGATAAGCGTAAAGTTGTTCGCGACGAGAAAACGTCCGATAGAGAAATTCGCCGGGATTTTTTGTGTATTTACGCGGAGGGACTGGTTCTGTTTTTAAGGATAAGCTACGACTATCCGGGAAAACTTAAAATTCTCAAACATATTCCTCCTGTCGTTCAGATTCATGAAAGCGAGTATTTTTTTGTTTTTGCGGCTCTTCTTAAGAATAGTCTTGCGGTGGAAAGAGATCCGGATATTCGGACGAGGCTTTCGGAACTTATGAAAGAAACCAGTCGGTATTATGATTTTCAGAAAGAGAACGCAGATAAATTGGAGCAGGAAAGAGAGACGAGGGAGTGAAAGTATGAATGAATCCAATGAAAATCTTCAGAACGGGACTTCGGCTGCTCTTCTTGCGGAAATGACGTCAAAAGACTGTCCTGTGGCGCGTCAGGAAAAGAACCTCTTTTTACTTCGGGAAGCCGGTGAAAAATCGGAGGAAGCTCTTTGGGATTACGCCCGGGGTTTAGCGTATCGGACGAATCGCCTTTCAGATTGGGATTTACGTTTGGAGCGGTTGGATATCCTTCGAGAAATCGCGCTTCGCGAGAATGCTCCGGACGATCTTGGGCTTCTTTACGCGCAGGCCGTTTTTCATCGAATGAACGCCGAGCTTGACATGCGGGAGATGTATTACGCCGGTGAAAATCTTGTCGAGTTGAGTCGTTCCCCAAAGACGTTGCCGGAGATCGATGAATTTTGTGCACGGGCGCTTTTGAATCGGTTGAGGATTTCTCCAACATTGCCGCTGAAACGGGACGACGCGCTTTTTTTGTGCGAACTGGCAGGTCGAAGCAACGCGCGCCCGCAGACGCGGACGGCCGCGGCGAAAGGGTGCGTTTTTCTGTTGAAGGCGGAGCCGGAAATCGAGAATAAAGAAAAGGTTCTGGAATATCTAGAGAATGTTTTTCAATCGTCTGATAAATGTTCTGAAACAGCCGTCGTTTATGCGCAGGCTCTTGAATACGCGGTTCAGATTCCGTTTTCGTCGGAAAAGAAATTGAGAATCATGGATTCTCTCCAGGAACTTGAACGTTCGTTGCGCGACGCAGGCGGAGTCTTGGGTTCAGACGTTCGTTCTCAAGAGAGCGTAGAAAAAGAAAGTTGGCTTTATGAGGAAACGCGCGAGGCGGTTCGGGATTCGCTCAGTAAAGCGTTTGCGTATCTCGTGGAAAGCGAAAAGAATCCCATTCAGCAGTGCGCGTTTCTGGCGGCTTTGAAAACGGAGATTCTTCAAAATCGATCATTCGCCTGTTTTCGGGAAGCCTATGCGCGTGGAATAGTCGCCGCTTTATTGCGGCAGAATTCGCGGCGTCAACGTTATTTTCTTGATGAAGCGCGAAAATTGGCCGAGGCGGAGGACGCGACTGCCGAGATTCGTATTCAGTACGCCGCGGCAATGCTTTGCCGTCTTTTCTGTTCGGAAGACGCCGGCGAGATTGCCGACCTTTTGACTCGAATAGCCGGATATTTTTCGGCGTATCCCGGCTCTGCGGATTTCCATTGTCTTTACGCTTCCGCTATTCTTCTGACGATGCGTTGGGAACCGGTTCCGGAGAAAAGGAAGGTTCGGGTTCAGCTCTTGGAAAATTGGCGATCGGTCTATCGAACTCGTTTTGCGGATTTGTTTCGCATGTGCCGGAATGAATTTCTGGAGCATGAAACCGAATCGGACGTACGCCAGACGGTGCTTGATTCGATTCGGTGATTTACTGCGGCGTTATTTTGAAAAAGCGTTCAGGCTCTTCTGCCGATTTAGACTCCAAAAGGAAAATTTTTTTCTTTTTCTCTTTTTTACGGCGGGGGACCTTTTTTACTTTTAAATTTCGGATAGAATCAAAAATTTGGATTCAGTGTTGACGGAAATCGGGTCGTCGGAATAAATAAATAGGAGAACACAATGAAAAAAGTAATGCATTCGGAACAGATTCCGGCCAGCGCCGTAGAGCAGCAGGGCGCCAAACGCGCCAAAATGCGTCTTCTTATTGGAGCGAACGATGGAGCGCCTCTTTTTGCCATGCGTCAGTTTGAGTTGGAACCCGGCGGGCATACGCCGGAACACGCGCACCCCTGGGAGCACGAAATGTATTTCCTGCAGGGATCCGGTACCGTTCTTTGCGGAGGCGAAGAGTTTCCCGCGCGTCCAGGCAGTTTTGCTTTCGTGCCGCCGGATGAACCGCATCAGATTCGAAATTCCGGGATGATTACGTTGAAATTTCTCTGTCTGATTCCAGTAGCGCAAAACTGCGGCTGTCCGATAGGCGGCGCGGGAAACGATCGGCAATAGGCAAGAGGACGAACGCGACAGGTAATAAAATAAAAAATGGAAGAACATAATTCAGGCAACATCGTCAATGAAAAGTCTTTTCTGGTAACGGTTCTTTTGCCGCAGAAAAACACGGGCGGAGTCGGTATTTCCGGCAACCTTGGAGAAGAGCCGCTCGACGAACTGCGTCGATTGGCGGAGGCGGCAGGCACGACGGTCGTCGGCGAGATGATTCAGCGCCGTTCGTCGATAGACCCGGCGACGTATATTGGAAGCGGAAAAGTTCTTGAGTTGAAGGGCGCTATTGAAAAAAACGGGGCGGAGGTCGTTGTTTTCGATAACGATCTGGCTCCTGGTCAGACGCGCAGTCTTGAGAAAGAGCTTAACGTGAAGGTTCTGGACCGAACGGAGCTGATTCTTGATATTTTTGCGATGCGGGCGCAAACGAAGGAAGCGCGTCTTGCCGTAGAGCTTGCCCAGCTTGAATATTCTCTTCCGCGTCTGAAACGAATGTGGACGCACCTTTCGCGGCAGAAAAAAGGCGTTGGTCTTCGCGGTCCCGGCGAGACGCAGCTTGAAACGGACCGTCGTCTGGCGCAGAAACGCATTGCGGATTTGAAGGCGGAATTGTCAATTGTTCAGCAGAGAAAAGAGCGGGAAGTTAAGTCAAGGAGTCAGACGCGGACCGTTTCGCTCGTCGGATATACGAACGCCGGGAAAAGTACGCTTCTGAACGCATTGACCGGTTCCGACGTTTATGTTAAGGATCAGCTTTTCGCAACTTTGGATACGCGGACCCGGCGTTGGACGCTTCCCGGTTGGGGGCCGATTCTTTTGAGCGATACCGTTGGATTTGTTCGAAATCTTCCGCACCACCTGGTCGCCAGTTTTCATGCGACGCTGGAGGAAGCCCGTTGCGCGGATCTTCTACTTCATGTCGCGGATGGAAGCAACCCTATGGTCATGTTTCAGATTCAGGCCGCCTATGAAGTTTTGGAGCAACTTGGTATTCAGGAAAAAGACATGATTCTGGTTGTTAATAAAATAGATCTTCTGCGCCAAATGGATAAAAATGGAGAGTTGCCGGAGCAATACGGATTTCAGGCTCTTCTGAACCGTTATCCGAACGCGTTGGGGATCAGCGCGGCAACCGGAGAAGGACTTCCCGAACTGGCTCAGGCCGTGAGCGATATGTTGAGCCGCGATTTTCCTACGGTTGAAATTGAAACGGATATTACGAATGGAAAACTGACTTCTTTTCTGGCGAATTACGGCGAAGTTTTCTCTCGTCAGTATCGAGACGACGGGACTGTCGTTATTCGGTGCCGAATCGCGAATTCATTTCTCGGGAAGATTCGTAACGAGCCGATTCGCATGTCGCTTATCGACGGGCGTCTTTCTGAATATGAAGAAAACTGAATAGATTTTACGCGCCGACGTTTCGATTATTTCAAAATTGCGCGTATGTTATGCGATTTTGTTCCGCAGTGAATTCGGAGTATTTTCATGAGATACGCGCGTCGGTTGCGTTTCGTTTGATTTTTATTTTCAGGTTTGTTTCTGATTTTAAGGATTATCTCCATGAGAATACTCCACACGTCCGATTGGCATCTTGACGCGAAACTGGAGCAAAAAACACGTTTCGCGGAGCATGATAGTTTTTTGGAATGGCTTCGTGAAACTCTGATTTCAGAAAAAATCGACGTGTTAATAGTCGCGGGAGATATCTTTGATCGCATGTCTCCGGGAAATTCTTCGTATTTACGTTACTCCCGTTTTTTACGCGATCTTTTTCTGGATGCAAAGTCGGGAAAATCGTGTTGCCGCAATGTATTCGTAACGGCGGGAAATCATGATTCTCCTTCTTTTCTTCGGACAACGGAACCGTTTTTGGAAATTTTGGGAATGCACGTCGCCGCGTCTCCCGACGTCGAGATAGAAAAAATGATTTTTCCGGTTTCTGATCTTTCCGGAAAGACGCGACTTCTTGTTCTTGCCGTTCCGTACTTGCGGGAAAAGGATCTTGGTTCGTTTATCGATCATTCTTCGAATTGCGATTTAACACGGAAAATAATGGAGGCGATTCGGAAATTTTATCGTCGGATTACGGACCGGGCGCTTGAAATCCGCGAGAGTATTTTGCGTCGGGAATATTCCGATTGGGAACATTTTCGAACGATTTCGGAAGAAGAGCGCCGTTTAGAAGCCGCTCGCAGAATTCCGCTTTTGGCGACCGGCCACCTTTTTACTGTGCGCGGAAAAATACGGGACGACGAATCCGATCCAATTCATGTCGGAACGCTCGATCGGTTTCCCGCGGAAGATTTTCCAGCAGAACTGGACTATCTCGCTCTTGGACATCTTCATGTTCCACAATGCGTAAAAGGTAGAGAAAATGTTCGCTATTCCGGATCGCCGATTCCGATCGATTTTTCGGAAGTTGGAATACCGAAACAGGTCGTAATTCTTGAAACAGTCGCAAACGGCGAAGATTCATCCTGTGCCGACGGTCAATCTTCTCCGTTTCGGATTGAGGAAAAAACGATACCGGTATTTCAAATGCTGAAGATTCTTCGGGGGAATTTTGAGGAGATTGAGACGGCCGCCCGCGCGTTGCCGACAGAAAAAAATCCGATTTGGGTTAAAGCGGTTTTTACCGGCGAACATTACGAGCTGTCTATTCGCGACCAGATAGAAGAACTTTTTCAGGCGTTGCCTCATCTTGATCTGGTGAGTTTTGAAAATCAGACTTCCGTCGTGAATCAGGAGGCGGAGGTTTCTCAGCATGAAGATTTGCGTTTTTTGAGTGAAAACGAGCTTTTTGAGCGATTCCTCAATACGTGGCACGATACGTTGTCGCAGGAATCCAAAGACGAATTGACGAAGACGTTTCAGGAACTTCAGATTTGTTTTCAGAACAGGCGGGAAGAAGACTCCCTCTGAGAAGAAGAGATTTGGGAAGATAGAAAAAACGGATTTTGCCTGCAATCAGACGGGGGGTAGCGCGTAATGTTCATTGAGCGGATAAAACTTGAGAATTTAGCTTCGCTTAAAGGCGTTTGGACGATTGATTTTACCGTTCCGGAATATGAAAATGGAATTTTTGCAGTTACTGGAACGAACGGCGCGGGAAAGAGCACGATCATGGACGCTATTTGTCTGGCTCTTTACGGAAGAACATCTCGATTAAAAACGTTTTCCAAAACCGCCAACGAGATCATGACGAAAGGGACCGCGTCCTGTTCAGCTGAAATAATATTCCGAACGGCGGAAGGACGATTCAAGGTAAAGTGGAGTCAAAAGAGAACCAGTCGCGCGAAAACCCCGTTTAATCCGCCGGAGCGCGAGTTCGTGCAGATTAATGGGGAACTCTGCGCAAAAAAGTCGACGGACGTCGATAGTTACGTTAAGCAATACGTCGGGTTAAATTACGATCAGTTTACGCAATCCGTAATGCTTGCCCAGTTCAAGTTTGAGAAATTTTTGGCGGCGAGCGCGTTGGAACGGACGGGAATTCTTGAGGCTCTTACGGGAACGAAACGCTTTAAGGATTTGGTGGAATTTGCGCGGGAGCTTTTGGGAAAAAAGGGAAAGGAAGAGGACGCTCTGAAAAATCAGCAGCGGGGAAAATCGCCTCGTTCCCAGGAGGAATTGGAACAGAAAGAAAAAGAGCGGCTCGAGTTGGAAAAACAGAAAGAAGCGAACCGACTGGAAACGAAAGAGTTGAACGACGAGTTGGAACGCCTTCGGAAATGGAATGAACTCCAGGAGCAAATGGCGGCGTACGCTCGGGAACAGGAAAAGCTGGACGGTGAAATTTTGCTTTTTCAGCCAGAAAAACAGATTCTGGAAAAAGGACTTCGCGCCCTGAACGTTCAGGCGTACGAAGAAAAATTATTGGAGACGCGGACGCGGCTGACCGGAGCTCTGGACGAACTGAAAGAATATGAAAAAACGCATCGCGACTGTTTGTCGCGGTTTGAGGAGGTCGAGTGTCAGAGAAATTGCGCGGATAAAGAATGGAAAGACAAAACAGATGAATTGAACGAACGCCTTCCCGTATTTGAGAGCGTTCGTCAACTGGATAAACTTATTGA
>CAZWOV010000118.1:0-7895 GCA_964635645.1 uncultured Planctomycetaceae bacterium
CTCTTCAGTTTTCAATATTTCCGGGAGTTCGCCCGGCGGCAAAAAATGCGTTCGGGCCTGTTGAAGTTTCTGAAGAATATTCCCTACCGAATATCGGGCAATTCCCGTACTCAGATCGTAGAGACGCCTTGCCGCTTCCGTTGAATCAAGAACGGAAAGTCTTTGAAGCTCCTGAAGTCCAAGAGCAAAAATACTGTTGAAAAGCGTTTCGTCAGCCTCCAGAGACGACGTTTCTCCACGAAGAGACGAATCTCCGGACAGTTCAAGATATTCCTTCCATTGAAAAAGCTCCTGACGCATTCCTTTTTCATCAGTGAGAATCAGACCGTCTTCAATATTTCGCGTTCGATAACGTTCCCGAAATGGCGCTTGCGCAAAAAAAGGCAACTCTGAAATCCCAGAAGAGTTGGGGGAAAACGCTTTTTCCGAACGGCGATTTCTTTGAAAACCAACTCGCTCCTTTTCTGCAGACGTTTGGTTTTCCGTAAATTCCGACGAAACGGGCACAAGGCGTCTTTGAACGTTCAAAATACCCTGCGGCGTAAGAATCGTCATGCTTCCGCCCGTTTTCTCCGGATCATCCCGGAAAACGTACGCAAGTCTTTCTTCTGAAAATCCATAAAAAACAGTTCGAATAAACTGCATTAAGGTCGTTTTGCCCGTTTCGTTAGGCCCATAAAAAAGATTCACGCCTGGTTCCAGATTTTGAAGGCGCAAACCGCTCCATTTTCCAAATTTTTCAATATGGAGAGACTGAATGATCATTTTTTCCACCCCCCCTCCTGCGCTTTGGCTAATGCGTCCGCGCCTAAAACGGAAGCGAGCTCCAAAAGAACAGTCTCTTCGCTCAACGTCAATTTAGTCATGGAGTGAAGTAACGTTTCCAACTGTTCTTTTTCCAGCATATCGTCCAAATTTAACGAATGAGACGCGAAATCCGGACTCTTGTTTTCTTTATCCGGATTGAGGAGATGAAATTGCGTCAACCTCAGAAAATCGCCAAGCATGGAGTCCGCCTGTCCCCAGGAATAAGGAATCAACCCCTGCCGTTCAACGGAAATGCCGACGCTCCATGGACAGGACGGCAACTCCGCGCCGACTTCCCTTAATTCCTCCAAAAGCGTTTGCGTTTTATTCAGCTCTTTGCTTACTTCAGGTTCAAGTCCTACTGCCAGTAAACTGCGAAGGAGTTCGCTTTGCGCCGCTTTTTCCGACGACAGTTTCCAAAAAACCAAAATTCGCCTGGGCGTCTCGGAAAACCCGGAAGACGAAGTCTGTTCCAACGCTTTGTTTCGATTGGAATCAGACTCCGCCAATGCTTGATTTTCCGCAGTTTCTTTTTCGAGGTTTTCTTTGGCAACGTCTTTTTCCTGAATTTTTCGATCGCCGATTTTTTTACCGGAAGAAGTTGCCGATTGCTCGTCCAAATTACGTTTAAAAGAATATTCTGAAACGCTTTTTTCCGAAAATTCCTGAATCAGAATTTTCTTCATCCATCGATTCAGGCCGTCCCACGACGTAACGTCGCCCGGAACGCATTTCTCCAGAAAATGCCAACTAATACTTTCCGTTGGAAAAAACTGAAGAGAAATGGGAACGTCCCCGTCTAAATCCTGCTGAACGACAGTTACTCCAGCAGGACGCGGATCGCCCCCGTTCAAGTCGTAAATATCCGGAGAACGATACTGAATTGGTCCCGAAGCGTGAACGATCGTCTGGAACACTTCTCCTTCCGGGGTTTTCCAGTTTTTCTTTCGCGTTAAACGTTTCCCAAGGCGAGTAAGAGCGACAAACGCGGCCTCGCCAAACGGAGTATTCGCAGAATCCGTAACGGACGGGGTGAAAGAAAACGACTTATTCCCTGAATTTTCTTCCAAAATACTCGTCGATTCTGCGACGGAATCCCAAACATTGAGTTTTTCAACTCCTCTTTCAGAATTGGGAAACGAAGTCGCTGACTCTGTTTTTTCCGCCAGAAATTCCCGGGTTTCCTTCTCCCGACTTAACGGCTCAAAAACAGACTGCGGGCGGCGCGTTTCTTTTTCTGACCGAAAGATTCCGCGTTCCAGAGTATCTTCGTCTGGACAAAGCGCAATTGTTTGAAAAAAAGGAAATTTTTCATTAGGCAATTGGGAAAGCTCGTAACGTGAAAAATCCGGCGCGGAGGAATCCTGACTAACAATAAAAATATCTTTGGAAAAATCCGGCAAACGAAATTTTTTAATATGCGACGCCGACGCTGGAAAAAGAAAAACATTTTCCGGAAAGTGAAAATCTGGAAGTTTCCAACGATCAAGCGAATGTTCAAGTTTCCAGTACGCCGAAATACCGCGCTCTTTAAGACGTTGAAATTGTTCCGTCAGAAAAACAATTCCACGAATTCCCGTCAGGTCCGGCTGAAGAATGTCTCCGGTCAGCAAAACAAAATCCACATTCTGTTCAATTGCAATATCAAAAACTTTCCTGGCGCTGTTCCACCCCGCGGAAAGGCATTCTTCTTGAATTTCCGCGGAAACGTTCGGAAAAAGTCCGCCGTTAAACGCAAAATCCAAACGTTCAAGAGGCAGTTCCTGCACAGCGTCCGACGATTCCAAGTTTCTCTGAAACATTTTTTGGGACAAACAGTCCCCGCTCAGCCCTTTTAAAAGAGCGTTCGTTTCCGGATTTGAACGCGCCGCTCCCTCTATTAAATTTTCTCTCTCCGAAAAAAAACTCTCAGACGCTGAAATATTTCCAGACGCCGCCAATGGAGTCCCCCAGCAGATTACCGGTAAGTGAAGCTGAAAATTTGAAGCGTAAAGGAATTTAATTATTTTCACGACCAGACTTCCTGAAAGGTAAAATTTCGCCAAACCTTCCAAATTATATCATATTTTTCTATTAAACGCCATATGTTTTTCCCCTTAAAATGCGTAAATTCGCCAAATTTTCAAAAAAATTTTAAGAAAAAACGGAAGTCGCCTGAACCTCAGGAACTTCCGTCTTTTTATTTTCAGAAAAAAACTTACTGAATATCTTCTTTCAGATTCACTTTTGAATCCGAAAATTTTGTTTAATGAATTACTTCAAATCAATAACGTTTTCTTTCTGGATCTCAATTTCCTTCTCATTGTCTTTCTTCGTCTTCTCTAGGCTTTCTTCAATCGCCTTGTTTTCCGAAGGAGACGGAAGCGCTTCCGTAACGGGAGCGTCGGATGATTTTTCAGTGAAAATCTTCACGTTTTCAGATTCGACAAAAGCCTTAACGCGATTGCGGATTTCCTCTGGAAGAACGTCCAGCTTGTCTTCGGTCGTTTCATAGGATTCGTCGTCCCACTCAACCAAAACTTTCGCAAGTTCTTCGCCGCTTTTTCTCACGGAGATCGAAAGAGTTTTACCGTTTTCGATCACGGTCATCTGACGAGAAGACTCCATTCCATTGGGAGTAATCTCAATCCGCATTTGCGATTTCTGATTTCCCTGAACCGGAGGCGCCTGCTGAAAATCAGGAGCGGGAAATTCCTGACGGAAATCGTCTCGATACTGCTTAAGCATTTTGCGAACGTCGTCCGGAATAGGAAAGCCTTCCGGAAAAACTCCGCCTTCCCCGAAAAACTGAGGAACCGCTTTCAACGCGTCTTCCGGAATCATGCCGCGGAAAAAATCATTCTGCGGATCCGCCGGAATCTGCCAAATATTTCCCATACCCATTCCCGGTTTCACTTCGCGTTCTTCCGGAGTAACGTCAATCCTCTGCGTCTTTCCTGCGCGAAGAATTTCGAATTGAACATTCTTCCCCTCGGATTTCCTGATATTTTGAACAATCTTCTCTGAATCGGCAGACTCGCCGTTAACTTTAACGACAACGTCAAACGTCTTCAAACCCGCTTTTTCAGCAGGCGATTTCGGCAAAATCCCCAGGAGGCAAACGCCTTTCCCCGCTTCAAGAGAACCTTCCGGAAGATGCGCAAGAATCGGCTCCGGAATCGGACCAAGAGTAGCGCCTATCCAATAAGTTTTCTCCACAGTTGCTTTTTCATCAGCTTCGTCAATCTGTTTTCCATCAGCAGTTGGAACAGCCTGATTTTTTTCATTTTGAGAAGTATCGACCAGTCGAATCGCGTTTGCTTCCAAAACATCCATTCCATTTCGAACTTCTTTAGCAAGCCCCTGAATGAAATCCGACGATCCGAACAAAACGCCGACGCCCAAAAGAGTCGTTCCAATAACAAAATTTTTCATCTGAATTCTCCTTTTTCAAAAATGACTCAAACGAAAAGTATTTCTGACGTTAGACTGCGAAACATTAAGTTCGCGCCCAAAACAAACGTCAGGTATTTTTCAGGACAAGCCAGTCCCCAAGCGCGGGAAACAGCTGACTAATTGCAAATAAAATTCGGGCTTTGGCAGGCATAACCAATTCCGCTTTCCCTCTTTCAGACGCGCGGAGAATTGCCGCGGTCAATTTCTGAGGGGAAATTCTCCGCACTTTTACCCCCGCTCCCGGCCGACGCGCGCTTTCCGGAAGATCCTCAAGTCCTTCAAGCGGATAAAGACGTTCCGTTTCACGATAAATCGGCCCGGGACAAACAAGAAGAACTTTCAAATCCTTCTTATGTTCAAGCCTTAGCTGTTGAGAATAAGCCGCCACGGCATGTTTGCTTGCCGGATAACCGCCTGTCCAGCGAGACGCTGATTTGGACGCGAGCGATCCGATATTGACGATATGCCCGTTCGACTTGATAAGCGCCGGAAGAAACGTTTGCGTAACGCGAACCAGAGCCAAAAAATTCAGGTTCATCACTTTGGCAAAATGATCCGCGTCGCACTGAAGCATTTTACCGCGATCCGTACGGCCCGCGGCATTTACCAAAACGTCCAGCCGACCAAAACGGGTCAGAATCTCGTCTTTCAACCGCTGAACGTCTTCGTCAACGCAAACGTTCGCCGCAAAACCAATCGCGTCCTTGCCTTTCGACTGAAAATCATGCGCTACGCTTTCTACCGCCTCTTTTTCAAGAGCCGCGATTACGACACGCGCTCCATTTTCAACAAACGCGGACGCAATCTCAAGACCAAGACCGCTTGAACCGCCTGTGACCAAAACAACTTTATCCGTCCAATACGTCTTTTTCATGAATCGGAGCCTATTTTATCCCGCGCTGTCCGCGCTTATTTTCACCTTCCAATTTCTCTTTATGCTAAAATAAACGAAAAGGTTTCACACAAAATATTAAATTTTCAAAAAAAGGAAAAATTTTATGTTTCCGACATTTTCTCACGAATCCACCAGTTTAACATGAAAATCTAAACGATCCCCAAATGCAAGTTGGGATTCGTTCCCTCTGTCGGTAGAATTTTACGACGGCTTCCAATCGCGCTATTCTTCCAAATCAGAATCGGATTCCCGTTTGGAAATGCGACTTTCCGAAGTATCTTCTTCACCGTGAACGGCAGCCTTCCATTTTTCATAAAGAGCTTCCGCGGAAGAAGAAAATGCGTCCTGCTCTTCCAACGCCTCGCTTTCAAACGTCTCGCTTTCCAACGCAACGTCGGAAGTCCAGTCGGCCCCTTCCTCCCGCCGCGCCTCGCGCTGCCGTTCGAAAAACTCTTCCGTTCGTCTTCTTTTTTCTTCAAGCTTCCTGGCTTTTGCCGCCTTCTCCTCCTCGGAATCGCTCTCCGAAACAAGGTTCTCCGCCGCGTTCTTTCCGGATTTAACCTTGAAAGCGCTTTTTGCCTCCCCGTCGGATTTCGCCGCTTCATTTTCAGCGGAAACGGACTTTCGCGCGGTATTCAATTCCGTTAATCCAACGAGTTTTTTCAGACTTCTCACTTCTGCCGTAGTAAGCGGACGATACGCTCCGGGAGCAAGTTTCCCAAGCTTCACGTCTCCAACGGAAATACGCGTAAGTTCCAGTACGTTATGTCCAATCTTGGCAAGAATTCGACGAATTTCACGATTACGCCCTTCGCGAAGAGTCATTTCAAGAATAGCCGTTCCATCTCGATAGACATGACGCAAGTAGACTTCGTCCGCTTTAGCCAGGCCTTCGGCCAAATGAACGCCGCGGCAAACCTGAGCGATTTCCCGACGGGTCGGCGTTCCAGAAACCCGAACCCGGTAAACTTTCGGAACTTCGTAACTTGGATGCGTCAAACGATTTGCCAATTCTCCGTCGTTCGTAATCAGGAGAAGTCCTTCGCTGTGAAGATCAAGACGACCGACGGCAAAAAGCCCGGGGACATTTTCATGAATAAAATCCAACGCGCGGCGGCGTCCGTCCGGGTCATCGTTAGAACAGATGACGTTTCCCGGTTTATTTAAAGCGTAATACGCAAATTTTTTCGGACGGCGCACCAGTTCGCCGTCCAGATGAATCGTCTGGTTCGGCATGACTCGCGTGCCAAGTTCCGTCACGACTTCCCGATCAACCGTTACGCGGCCGGCTACGATAAATTCTTCGCAGTCGCGGCGGCTGCCAAATCCTGCGACGGCAAGAACCTTCTGAAGCCGCTCGCCTTCAAGCGCGGAAACCTTACGCCCCGCAGTTTTTTTGCGCGCGGAATTTTGCCCGAACGCGCCGCGTCCGCCAAAACTATCCCGTCCCTTCCGTCCATTTCCAACGTCGTTCTTTTTTCCGGCGCGAAACGTAAAATCATCCTTCAGGCCTTTTCTTCCGACGGTCGGTTTTCTTCCAGAACCTGCGTCTCGAAAATCTTTCATAAATTTATCTGAAGAATCTTTGACGCGATCTTTTCCGCGGAAATCATTCCGACCTTTACCGGAGCGCGCGCCTGCGTTTCGACGCTCGAAATCGTTTAAACGCGAGTATTCAGCGTCTTCCATATCGACGTATTTCATGGATGGAAAGCTCAAAATACCGTCTTCCGCATCCGCGCGAAGCAAGCTCAATGGATTGAAACGATCGGACGAAGCGTTTTTACCGCGTCGGGAAGGAGCCTCCATCCGAACGTAATCGTCTTTTCCATGAAAACTTCTTTTATTCTCATTATCGCGACGACGGGAAGAAAATTCAGAATGTTTGCCCGACGTTTCGTTAAAGTCAGGGCGCCTTCCGTCTTTTCCACGACGGACGCCGTCGTTCGCTTCTTCACGGCCAGATTTGCCGTTCCAACTTGAAACTCCGTTCCTACCGTAGTCCCGGCCTCTTCCATTTCGGTTTCCCCGAGAAGATTTACTTCCCAAACCGGACGAGGACTGGTTGAATTTTCGAACTCGCCCAACGGGACCGGGATTACGGGACAATTTGGAGCGGGATGAGTTAAATTTCGCCATAAAAAACCTGTTGAGTCATATTTGACGTAAAAAATATTACCGAATCTCGTCTGAATACTGCAAAGAGAATAGCCGCGAAAAACTTTTCTAAAAAACGTCGCGGACCGTCTCCTTTATTCACAGAAAAAAGAAGTCGCTGCGAAAAAGCCTCTCAAAAACACGAAACCGGTCTGAAAAAACGACATTTTATTTATGATACCATAGCCGATAAATTTTGAAAGGAGGGCCATGGCAAATTTTGGAAAAGAAACGAGTTTTTTTGAAAAATTCAGGTAAAAACCTAACGCCGCTCGTATTTTCAGAAAATTTCCAAAAGAAATCGGCGCGATAAGGTTTGTCGCAATAACCATATCGCGCCGACGAAATCCCAAACGGACGCTAACATTCAAACTCATGCCAACGCCGCTTTTAAGCTGCTCCACAATATCAGGAATTTCGATTCAGGGTACGCCCGACCGTATCAACCCCAGATTTCTTTTTTCAGGGATTCAATCAGTTCCATCGCCTGAGAGATCTCGGCTTTCTGGCGTTCAGGCTCCGCGGGAATCTCGCGTTCAATCGTAAGAGGACCTTCGTAACCAATTTCCTTCAGAGTTTCCAGGAAAAGCCTGGCGTTGAC
>CAZWOV010000119.1:0-7874 GCA_964635645.1 uncultured Planctomycetaceae bacterium
CCGGTTTCGATATTCCGGGTTGCGTCGCTCGTTCCCCATTGACTCGTAGGAACTGACGAGGAGTAACCGTCGTACCAGCCGGTCGGTTTGAAACCATATCCGCGGTGCGGCTCGAAAACATGCGCAAAAATTCCAAGATCCTTTGGCGCCGGTCCCGCGCAGAACCAGTTCGTCACCACCTCAAACGCGCGGCCGTCCTCAAGAACCTTCGCGCTTTTCATTGTGGGCTGAATCGGCAAAATATCCGCCAGTTTCTTCGAACGGGCGTTCAGATAAAAACTGCCGTCCGCGCGCTGTGAAAATTCCACAATTTCTTTCCTGTTCGCAGGATTGCGGACAATACCGGCAATAACCTTGCCCGAGGCGTCCAGAACAATGAAACCGTATTTCGGCAAAACCTGTCCTTTGACCGTCCAGTCTTTAACGCCGCGATTAACGAACACTTTCATTCCGTTCGTCCACGTAACGCACTGACGGCGAAGAGAATCTTTGACAAACTTTACGTTTACGATTTCCTGATCCGCCAAAGCGCGAACGACATGCTGTGCAAGATAATGCTTACGGACGCTTCCCGGGAAAACCGTTCCGGCTTCCACCATGAGATCAAGTCCGCCGAGCAATTCCGCCGAAATGTAATCGTCGCTCATCGCATCGTGAAGAAGGCTATCCCGCAAAGCGATATAGCGCCCGGAATAACCGGCTCCATGACGCGAGAAGTTCGTATGATTAACCGCGGCAAACCACGGAGTTCGAGACCAGTTTTCGCAGGGAACATAACGGCGCCAGGGACCGCCTGCTTCCGGATTGATGAGCATCCACTGGCAGTCCGCGCCGGAAATCGACCCGAGCAAACCGTCCGACCCGGCTTCGCTGACGGTAATCGCGGCTTCCTCTTTGCCGTTCACGTTATGCGAAAGCCCTTTCGCGATGGTTTCAAAACAATTTTTCCAACATTCGGCCGTTTCGGTCCGCGGATGAAAATTGCCGTCGCGATCCCAGAAATCGCACACGTTGGCGGAAGTGAAAACGTCCACAAAATACGCGTCCATCGTCGGAAGATATTTCCGGTCGAGGGCAAGATTTCTTTCAAGGAACGGTTTGAAAAGATCAGGGCGCCACTGGTAACTCTGAACTCCCGCGCCATGGTTAATCCACGCTTTACGCGGAGCGCCGTTGGCATGAAAAGTAATCAAATCGTACGTAAAGCCTTCCGCGTCCGGATAAAAGTCAATATAGTTGTCGTGAAGTCCAAACGGGATTTTTAACGCGGCGCATGTTTCCGCCAGTTCCTTCAACTCTTCATACTTCCCAAGCCCGCCAAGAATCAGATCTTCGGCGTCCGGGTTCGTATCCCAAAGGTCCGGCAAACGCACGTCGTATCCCCAACGCTGCCAGCAATGTTTGATGAACAGCGCGTCGTCCACTCCGTAAAGGGCCGCCTTTTTTACGTCTTTCGTATTATTCGCGTAAGACCCGCCCCAAACGTCAAAAGTCAAACGTCCCCGTTTCCGTTCCGCGCCGGGACCGGTTTTGGGAAGCCAGGTATTCTGTTTGCGATACTTAAAAGCGGCGTTAAACGCATTGTTTGAATCGGGAACAAGGGCAAGTTTGAACCAACTGCTCATTTCCAGCGTGCAGACCTTTTTTTCTCCGTCGCACACAAACGCAACCGGCGCGTTTGAAGCCCCCATTAACAGCGACGTGCCGTTTGCAAAATCCATACCGATATGGCTGGCGGCCAAATCATGGCCTCCCATTCCGATCCGGAACGCTCCGGGATTTTCCGCAACGAAACCATGTCCCCAGTAAACTCGTTTGAGTTCCTGATCCGCAGGGCAGAATGAAAAATTGGCCAACTCGGACGGATTATCCTTCGGCGCATCGAAAACAAGCGCGCCGTTTTCCGGATAGACGTCGATTTTAATCGGAAATTCCTGGTCTTTCATCAACAAAACGCAGGAGAAAAGCAACTTTCCGTTGGAGAGCTTCTTCAATTCCGGCGCCTTGGTAAAGACGGCGCTGGTATCATTCAGCTGCTGATTACCCACGGCAAGCGTAATACCATTAAATGTCACAAACGATTCCGGCTTCGCGGGATTTCCGATTGCAATTTTGGCGTCCAGCAATCCATTGGCTCCGGGAGTAATCTGCGCCTGAAATTCTTTATCCAAGGGCAGAACCAGCGGATCGCCGTAGGCTTTTTCCGGATTAAATTTAATTCCGCGATCCGAATTAATCGTCAGTCCGCTGATGAAGCAACCGTCGCACGTCGTATTATTTTTCGGACCGGGATTCACCTCAACGGTCAGCTTAATATTCTTTCCGGCAAATTTTTCAAGCGAAAACGAATAGTCTTCCCATTCCGTACTTTCCGTATGGACTTCGTGAAGTAAAACTCGTTTTGAATCGTCCTCTCCGACGTTTTTAGCCCAAAAACGAAACGTAACGCCGTCTGTAGGCGGTTCCGGCGGGAATACTTTACGCACGCAAGCGCCGTAACTCATCGAAAGTCCCGACTCGTTCGGAAGTTCAACTTCATATTCCGCAAAGAAACTTCCTCCGCCCGGCACATACGGCGGATGAGCGGTAACGCACTGCCGACTGATCCCGCCGGTTGAATAACCGGAGTAACGATATGCCGCGTGGGAAACGCTATCGCTGCCGTCGAAATCGGGAAGCGGGATCAGCTGTTCTTTAAACGAACGGCTGGCGGTAAACGATTTGCCCAGGAGAGAAACTCCGCCAATTTTAACGACGGTCCTTTCTTCCCCCTTTTTCTCGGCGGCAACTTTCGTCTCAATTACGCGGACGGCATGAACAAACGATTCGCGCTCGCCATTAGGAAAAACGCATTTCACATGAAGAGGATAATGCGCGGAGTACGTTCCGGGATGAAGCGAAAACTGAAATTCGGTATCGACGCTTCCTTTCGCGGGAATTTCAATGGAGCGGGTCGCGGTTTTCCGACTTTTTCCATCTACCAAGGGAAAAATTGTGTCGCAGGAATAAAACGTGAGTACGGCGGGAAGAGCCTTTTCCGCCGTGTTGGAAATCGTAACGGGAAGGGTTTGCGGAGCATTAATCTCCGAAATAACGTCCATTTTACCCAACTTAAGCGTTACCGGACCAATCGTCTGCGTATGAACGGTAAACGGAAGCGGTTCGTACGGTTTTTCTTCCGCTGCAAGAGAGCCTGAAAGCGCCGCGGAAATACCGAGAACCGCCAGAATCCCCGTTACGGCTGCGCAAACGGCGGAAAACAGCGTTGAACATCTAAAAGAAAGTATTTTTCTCATAATTTTTCCTTTGATAAACTCGGGAGGGAAACAAAACATTTTTCAATCGGGTCTGAAAAGTCAGAACTCAAAGCATTTCTCGATACTTTCGGGCGCGAGTAACCAACCCGGAATCCGTACTTTTTTCGATAACAATATCCAGAGCGGAGGCAAAAAACGCCGAGTCTGAACGGCGAACATTATTGTGGTGCGCAAGATCCACAATCGCGCGGTACGCATCCTGTTCCAGAGCGGAATCCGTAATAAATTCCATCGCAAATTCAGCGCTGGCAACGTCGCGGATAGCGCTCAGACGACTCAGGATAAGTTTTTTCTCTTCAACCCGAACGGCCCGTTTCATCGCGTCGCGAAGCATTTTCAGCTTCTGCGCGGAATTTGCCTGAATACCGATCTGATCGTCTGGGAGAGAAACGACGCGAATAAACGCTCGCAACGCCTGAATTTTCTGTTCCCCGGTCACGTCGGAGCCGTCCACGACCCCGAGCATTTTTTTCGCCTGCCGCGCGTTCGGCAAATTGCACAATGCGCGGACGGCAACGTCGCGAAGCGAATCGTTTTTCAGATTTTCGTCGATAATCGTCCAGGCGGCCTCGTCGCCGATTCTTCCGAGAAGCGGCAAAACCAAAATCAAATCGCGCTCTTTCGTCAGAACGGGAGCGGAATCTCCATCGCAGACGGCGGCAATCAGCTTTTCCGCCTCGTCCCGGTCTTGCCCCGGATTGAACAGTCCCAGGAGGTCGACGAGGGCCGGAACGTTTTCTTTCGTCGCCGTACGGCAAATCGTCCTCATTAATTCCCCGCGATTCGGGCAATCCTTTACGGAAATACGCTCGTAAACGGGCTGGAAAATGTTGACGTAACGGTTTGTCAGAATCTCCGCAACCGCGCTGAATTTCCCTGCGTCGTCCGTATCAAGCGCCTTTACCAAAGCCTCGTCAAAGCCGTCCGCCTCCACGACGCTCGCTATGCGAATCACCAAATCGCGGTCAAAACTCAGTTTATCAAGCAACGCGGGAACTTCGTTCGCCGTCGCGAGTTTTTCCAGAGCCAAAATACCGGCCTGACAAAGAAAATCAGCGTCTTGTCCCTCCGCGTTCAGAACGCCGAGAGCCAACGGAAGATATTTGCGGTCGCCGCGTACCGTCAAAGAAGCCAGCGTCTGAATTTTCAGTTCCGCGGAAAAATTCGCAAAATCGCGCAGGTAAGCGTCCGCCTGCGCGTCCGCCGCATACGGAAGAGCCTGCGGGAATACCGTTTCAACCGCGGCGGAGACGTCCTGCGTCCGTTGTTCAAGCGCGTCCGCAATGCGTTGTTTGTCGGTGTCGTCAGCCTTTTCCGCCGCGGCTTTCAGAACGCCGACGGCTTTCCCGCCAGGAATGGCAGAAATCGTACGAATCGCTTCGTCGCGCAGCGTGTACTCCGGAGAGGTCAAAAACGGAATCAGAACGTCCAGATCTTCTTCCGTTCCAATCCATTGAAACTGCTTCATCATCCAGACTTTAACTTCATTCGTCGCTTCGGCGCCGACAAGGAGCGCTTTCATCTGCTCTTTTACTATCGAAGAATTCATTCCGGGAGCAGAATTTCTGTAGCAGTACTCCTGCCACGTCTGGTAAGCCAGCTCGTGAGGACCGGTCCGATGCGCTTTAGGCGTTTCAAAAGAACTGCCGTTCGCGTCGGCTTCCTTGGGACCGTTAACCAGAACGGGAAGCAACTCTGAAAGCTGCGGATTCTGGTCAAAACGCCCGTCCAACGTCGTCATGTATCGCGGTACGTCCTGTGCGAACGTAAAGGAAGCCGTATCGACTCCGGAAAAAACAGAGAGAGCCAAAATGGAAATTACGGGATACTTTTTCATGAATTGATCCTTCGTTAAATTTTTTGAAATGAATTCAGGCTGGATTTGGTCTAGTTAAATAAAAGACGGGCGTTTAATCCATTTTAATCTGGTAAGGAGTACGCTGAACACGGCGAACCATTCGCGAGGCCGCTTCATCGTTTTTGAACGAGCAGGTTTCACGGTCCCAATCCAAACGGCGATTCAAGCGGTAACACAACGCCATCAATTGACACAAAACGGCCGCGGTTGCCGGATAGGCGACGTCCTGAAACGGACGAACGCGATGACGGACGCACCAGCCGAACTCTTCCATCAGACGGGTCTGGCCCCCTTTGTATCGACGAATATCCACGGCGTGAAGAGGTTTAATTTTATTACGATCGGCGCCGTGCCGGAAAGTGCGTTCCGAACCGACAAGCGTAACGTCGTGTCCGCCGCGGGCATGATAAAGCTTGAATCCGTTTGCAAAAACGGCCAGAACGCCGTTCGTTTCGTTTCCTTCGGAACGCGGAGGCAGGAGCGTAACGGGCTCTTCAAGATCCATTCCCATAATATAAAGAGTACCGGCGAATTTATGCGCTCCCCAATCGGCCAGGAAACCGTTTCCGTATTCCATAAAGTTACGCCATCCGCCGCCGTAACTTCCGGACGCTCTCCACGAATTGTAGGGGACCCACGGAGCCTGTCCGAGCCAACGATCCCAATCCAGCCCTTCCGGTTGTTCCTGAGCTGGAGTCCAACATTCAATCGGGGGATTTCCAACTCCGACATGGGCTTCCGTCACTTTTCCAAGCGCTCCGGATTGAACGATCGGCGCCATGTATCCGTAATCTTCCATCACGCGCTGGGATCCGCCGGTCACCACGCGATTAAACTTACGGGCGGCTTTCACGATCTGGCGGCTTTCAATGGGAGTGAGCGTCAGGGGCTTTTCACAGTAAACGTCTTTTCCGGCGCGGCACGCTTCAATCGCAATCTTCGTGTGCCAGTGGTCCGGGGTCGAGACGATGAGGACGTCGACGTCTTTCCATTCCAGAACGTCTTCGTAACGATCGAATTTTTTGCAGTCGTTCGTCTGATAATGCTGATTTACCCGGTCGGCGGCGGAGTCTTTCTGACGGACAAAACAATCGCATACCCCAACGACCTGGAACTGCCCGGACCCCAACGCTCCGCCCATCAGTTCATGACCGCGATTGCCATAGCCGGTTAAAACAGTCTGAAGTCTTTCGTTCGGAGAAAGTTTTCCTTCCAATCCTAATACATGACCGGCGACAAAGTACGGAGAAGCAACCGCGGCCGAGGCGGCAGTAAGAAAAAAACGGCGGGTCAACTTACCTGAGTTGTTCATAAAAACTCCTTGGCTCAATTTAAAATAAATCCCAGCGAACGAAAGAAATCTCCAAAAACGCTTCTTTTCGATTTCCAACTCTGACGATAGAATATTTACTGGAAATTGAATATATTTCAGAAAATTTCCAATGAAAACTTCCTGTTTTTATTTTAATCGCTGAAATTCCCTCTGTCAAGCCCCGAAGCCCGACCCGACGACTATTTTTAAGATTTTATTTTCAAATAACCATTAAAAAGCCTATCCTCCAAACAGAACGTTCCGAAAATAAAAAAACCGACGAATCCGCGCTTCCATTCAACGCCCCCCTTTCCATTCAACGCAAAACCACCCCGGAAACGCCGGTAAAAATTTCTCAAACATAAAAAAAGGGCGGCCAAAGCCGCCCCGGAAAAAATATCGACTAAATTTCATTTAGCAGCCGCGTCGATCTGAACAAACATTTCCAACGCCTTCGCAGGAAATTCCGTCACGATGCAGATACCGTTGTCAAGCCCGACAATCTTCGTAGAAATCTCGGTCTCGCCAATGCTCTTAAGTTTCTTTTCCAAACTTTCCGGCATATCTCCGTACTGACTTACGGCCTGAATAAATCCCTGAGCGGACAGACGCGAACTCCAAATGGACGCTTCTTCTTTTTTCGCATTTTTGATACATTCCAGAGCTTTTTCAACCGTATTGGTCCCAATCGCAGCATAAACCGCTTTTGGAGCAAAAATAATACAGGCGGTCACTTTTCCATTAAAAATCGCATCAAGTTTTCCTGGAAGCGGTTTGTCCAGCAAAAGAGCGCCCTGGAAGATATGGAGGTCGCCGTCCTCCGTACGCTTTGCGTTCTCGGTATGTTCCGCAATCTTCTCGGCTTTTTTATCTCCAACCCATTTCACGACTTTTTGGAATGCCGTTTCAAGAGCGTATCCGTCGGGAACATTTCTGGCCAGAACAATCGTCAAATCTTTTTCGTCTGCAAACAACGCTCCGGCAGTTTCCACATCCATATTGAGTTTGACGTTTTTGAAAAGTTCGCCGTTCCCTTCAATGAAATTCACAATTTCTTCCGCCGTTTTTGAATCGTGAATTCTGGTAATCTTCGTTTTGGCGTGTTCCCACTGCATTTCCAGGAGTTTCTCAAAAATCGGATCCTTCAATTTTTCGATTTGCGCATTAAACTGGAACGATGCGACGGAACCTTCCGCGCCGAAATTCGCAAAAGCCGTTTCGGTATTCCGAACCGCCTTGGCCAGTTCTTCAATCTGGCGCTTCGCTTTATCTCCCGTCAAGGTCGTGACGGAAGAGAGGACGGAGTCTTCCGAATTCCAAACGTAACCGGACGAGATTTTGGAAATGGGCGATTCATAGCCGTTTCGTTTGGCGGAAGCGGTCAGCT